>DATEKX010000458.1:0-6437 GCA_035277165.1 Blastocatellia bacterium
TTGCCTTCATTGGCGACGTAAAGCGGATCAAGCCCCAGAATTTCGCAAGCGCCTTTCACTTCTTCACGCGCAGGAATGCGGTCTTCGTATATCTGTATGCAGATTTCCGATGCCAGAGCTATTTCGTTCAACGTAGTCGCAACGCCCCCGCGCGTCGGGTCGCGAAGCGCGTGAATTGCCTCGACGCTTCGGGCGCGCGCAGCTTCGTCAAGCATGTCTTTGACTAACGAATTGAGCGGCGCAGCGTCGCTTTCGATTTCAGTTTCAAGCTCAAGCTCGCCACGCGCAATCATAATCGTCGTGCCGTGATCGCCAATCGTCCCGCTCAGTATAACCTTGTCGCCTGCGCGCGCGCGCGACGCGGAAATCTGAGCGCCCGAATCAATGATTCCGATACCGGCGGTGTTGATAAAAATTTTATCTGCGCTGCCTTTTTGAACTACCTTCGTATCGCCTGTGACTATTTCGACTCCTGCTTCCTGAGCCGCAGCTTTCATTGATTCGAGTATCCGTTTCAAATCTTCGATGGGCAGTCCTTCTTCGAGGATGAACCCTGCGGAAAGGTAAAGCGGGCGTGCGCCGCTCATTGCCAGATCGTTTACAGTGCCGCTGATTGCGAGTTTGCCGATGTCGCCTCCGGGAAAAAATATCGGGTCAACAACGTAAGAATCGGTTGTGAAAGCAAGCCTCGCAGGATTTGCCGCGATTTCAAAAACGGCCTGATCTTCGAGCGATTCCAGCATCGGGTTCCTGAAATATTCGAGGAACAATCCTTCAACAAGCTCGTGCATGGCGCGGCCTCCGCTGCCGTGCGCCAGCGTGATATGCGTATCTTTTATCTTTCGCCTTCTTCGCCTCGCGCGCTCGACCCGCTCGAACAGCGGCGAAGGCGTCATCTTTTCAGCCATGCTTTCAAGCCCTCGCCTGCGCGCCGCTGCGTTCGGCGACCTTCGACAATCGCCCGAAATTGTAATAAGCAGCGCAAGCGCCTTCCGATGAAACCATGCAGGAACCAATCGGAGTTTCAGGCGTGCAGGCTGTGCCAAAGACTTTGCACTCCCATGGCTTTTTCACGCCTTTCAAAATTTCGCCGCACTGGCATGCCTTTGGGTCTGCTATGCGCAAGCCCGGCACGTTGAATTTCAGCTCCGCATCGAACCGGGCGTACTTGCTTTGCAATTTCATACCGCTGCGAGCAATCGAGCCCAACCCGCGCCACTCGAAATAATCGCGCGGCTCGAAGACTTCAAATATCGCTTCCATAGCTTTAACGTTGCCGTCTCGATTAACCACGCGCCCGTACTGGTTTTCGATTTCGGCTCGGCCTTCGACGATCTGTTTGACAATCATATAAACCGATTGCAGAACATCCAACGGCTCGAATCCTGTCACGACTAGAGGCTTGTGATAATCTTTCGGAACGAATTCATAAGGACGAGTGCCTATGACTGTGCTGACGTGGCCGGGGCCGAGGAAACCATCAAGCCGCAAATCCGGCGAATCGAGCATGGCTTTGAGCGCAGGGATGATCGTTATGTGATTGCAGAAGACGCTGAAATTTTCCACGCCGTCTTTTGCAGCTTGCAGGACGGTCATTGCCGTCGAAGGCGCTGTGGTTTCAAATCCCAACGCGAGAAACGTCACGTGCCGATTCGGATTCTTCTTTGCGATTTTCAAAGCGTCGAGCGGCGAATAAACCATGCGCACATCAGCGCCCTGAGCTTTGGCATCAATCAAGTTGGTCTTTGATCCCGGCACGCGCATCATGTCGCCGAACGTAGTAAATATGACTTCGTCGGCGAGCGCTATTGAAATGGAATCGTCAACGCGCCCCAGTGGTATGACGCACACAGGGCATCCCGGCCCGTGAATCATCTCGATGTTGGGCGGAAGCAAATCTTCTATGCCGTATTTGAATATGGTGTGCGTGTGGCCGCCGCAGACTTCCATGAATTTGAGCGGCGCGTCCGTCAAATTCGCAATCTGTTCAGCGAGCCTTCGCGCAAGCTCGCCCTGCCTGTACTCGTCTATGAATTTCATTTTACCTCCGCTTCGAGCAGCGATTTATGTTGCAGGTATTCGTGCACTATGTCCCACATTATGTGATAAAGAGCGACGTGGGTTTCCTGTATGCGGTGAATGCTCGAAGTGGGAACCGTGAAGCAATAATCGAGCAATTCGCCAGCCTGCAGTTCTTTCATCCTGCCGCCATCATTTCCGGCAAAGCCTATTGTGACGAGCTTCAACCGGCGCGCAGTATCGAAAGCATGAAGCAGGTTCTCGGAGTTCCCGCTCGTAGAAATGCCGATCAGAACATCTCCCTCGCGTCCGAGCGCGATTATTTGCCGAGTGAAAACATCGGCAAATCCCACGTCATTGCCAATCGCCGTGACCATTGCCATATCGTTTGCCAGACAGATTGCTGGCAACGCTTTGCGGCCAACCGTGACCGGATGCATGAACTCGACGGCGATGTGCTGAGCGTCTGTGGCCGAGCCGCCGTTGCCGCACACAAGCATTTTGTGCCCGTGATGAAAGGCGCGCGCTACGTCAAGCGACGCGCGAAGAACTCCGTCCTTGTTCTCTTCAAAAAACCGCGCCTTGACCTCTATGCTCTCTCTCGCTTTCTCCATCAGCGAAAAGCCCAGTTCTTGTGTCAACTCCTCAGACGGCTTAACGTCTTCGTGCAGGAACGAATAGAAAGCGCGTGAAAAATCGTTAGTCATAACTCCTCAACCCGTTCAATCAATAGAACTCTTGAATTGATCAAACTCCTCTTCATAAGAGCCAAGCTCTTGAAGCAGTCTGAGCGTCTCTTCGGCTTCTTTCTCGTCAACCTTGCTCATCGCAAACCCGACGTGAACCAGCACGTAGTCGCCGACTATCACGTTGTCGAGCATTCCGACGTTGACGTTTCGCTTCACGCCGCCCACGTTGACCTTGGCTATCTGATTTTCAGGATCAACGATCTCAACTATTTTTCCGGGTATCGCCAGACACATAAATTAAATTCCCCCTGTCGCAATACGTGCGTTGGCAATCGCGGCCTGCCCAAACGAGATGCCTCCGTCGTTTGGCGGCACGCGATTGTGTATCAATACATCGAAGCTTTCCGAATCGAGTTTCCGGCAGACGCTTTCCAACAAAAACATATTTTGAAAAACGCCGCCTGACAAAGCTATGCGATTTAGATGGCGCTCGGCTCTAACTCTACGCGCGATGGATGTGATCAGGTCAGCCACGCCGATATGGAATTTCGCTGAAATCATTTGAGGAGAAACGCCATCGAGCAAATCTTCTATTGCGTGTTTAATCACCGGCTCAGCTTTGATTATACTCCCGTCGTCTGTCACCTCAAACTCATAGCCTTCGACGCAATTTCGGTCGGCTATCGCTTCCATCTCAATCGCCGCCTGCCCTTCGTAATTGACGGCGTTCCTTAAACCGAGCAGGCTCGACATCGCATCGAACAACCTGCCCATGCTCGATGTTTCAGGGCTGTTCGTGTTGCTGCGCGTCATGCTGCGAAGCACATTCCAAGCTTTGCGGTCGAGATTATGCACAAAAGGCAAATCCAAATTCAGGAAGTCGTCGCCCATCGCGCGATTGATATAAACGGCGGCCATGCGCCACGGCTCGCGAATGGCTTTCGCGCCTCCGGGCATCTTTATATAGTCGAGATGAGCGATGCGTTCCGCGTGAATGAAATCGGCGACAAAGAACTCACCACCCCAGAACCGGCCATCAAAGCCGATTCCAAGTCCGTCCATCGCTACGCCTATGACTTCGCCTTCGATACGGTTATCGGCCATGCAGCTCGCGACATGCGCGTGATGATGCTGGATTCCGACTTTGGTTTCGACCTCGTCGAGCGACAGCGCGTATTTAGTCGAGAGGTATTCAGGATGCAAATCGTAAGCGACTATTTCAGGGTGCAGGTCGAAGAGCCGTTTGAAATGCTCGATGCCTTCGGTGAACGAGCGCAGTGTTTCCAGATTCTCAAGGTCGCCGATGTGATGGCTTATGAATGCGTAACTGTCTCGCGTGAGGCAAAAAGTGTTTTTGAGTTCTGCTCCGCAAGCGAGTATCTGTTGTTTGAAGTCGAACGAAGTCTTGACAGGCTGAGGCGCATAACCGCGAGAGCGGCGCAACACAATTTCGCGCCCGCGATATGCGCGACTGACCGAATCGTCAGCGCGCATATGAATGCGCCGGTTGTGAAGCAGGAAATAATCTGCAATGTCGTTGAGTCGCTTTCCTGCTTCGCGATCTTCGTAACAGATAGGCTCGTCAGAAATGTTTCCGCTTGTCATCACAAGCGGGCGGTCGAGGTCTTTCATCAACAAGTGATGCAAAGGCGTGTACGCGAGCATAAAGCCGAGCGTAGTAACACAGGGCGCGACCGCGTTCGGAATGCGTGAATCGGGTTTGCGCGCAAGCAACACGATGGGGCGGCGTTCCGACCGCAGCAGGACTTCTTCCGCTTCGGAAACTATACAGTGATCTTTCGCGACGTTAATCGAGTCAGTCATCAAAGCGAACGGCTTGTCTTCGCGGTATTTTCTTTGCCTCAGTCGCTCGACTGCTTCAGAGTTCAGCCCGTCGCAGGCCAGATGAAATCCGCCCAGACCTTTGATCGCGACTATATTTCCTTCGAGCAGCAATCGGCGCGCGCGGCTGATGGCATCTTCTCCGCTCGCAACATCGAGCAATACTTCACGGCCTCGCGCGTCGGTCAAAAACACCAGTGGGCCGCAGCGAGCGCAAGCCGTCGGCTCGGCGTGAAAGCGACGATCTAATGGGTTTTCATACTCGGCGCGGCAATCTTTGCACATAGGGAAGTCGCGCATAGTGGTCTGCGCGCGGTCGTAGGGAATATCTTCGATTATAGTGAAGCGCGGCCCGCAATTCGTGCAGTTGATGAAAGGATAACGATAGCGTCGATCTTCCTTGTCGAGCATCTCTCTCAGGCAGTCTTCGCAAGTGGCAACGTCTGCCGAGATAGGAACGAACTTCTCGCCCGATGAAGCGCTTTCGACAATTGAAAAGTCGCTGTAGTTTGCCGGAGCCAGATTCGAGTTGTGCTCGACCGATTCGATAATTGAGAGCGGCGGCGGGTTCAACTTAATTTCATTAATCAACTGTTCGATGGCGCGAGCTTCGCCTTCGACATCGATGATAACGCCTCTGGTGTTATTGAAGACCTGCCCTCTGAGCGCGCGCCGTGTGGCAAGCGAAAAGATGTATGGACGAAAGCCAACGCCCTGCACGATACCGCGCACGAGGATTTGAGTTCGCGTCCGCATTAAGCCTCTTTCAACTGGCGAAGCGCGACCTCAGGAACTCTAGCCACTCAGGAATTCCCTGGCCGGTCTTTGCCGATACGTGAAGCATCTGCATGCCCGGACGCACCGACTGAATACTTTTGTGAGCCGCCTCCGAGTCGAATTCGACTGCTGCGGCCAAATCTATCTTTGTAATTATCGCAAGGTCTGCGGTGTTAAAAATGGTCGGGTACTTCAGCGGCTTGTCTTCGCCTTCGGTCACTGACATCAAGACCAATCGCATATCTTCGCCCAGATCGTAGCTTGAAGGGCAAACCATATTTCCGACATTTTCGATGAACAGGCAATCCAACTCTTGAAGGTTCCAGTCTTCGAGCGCGCGTTCGACCATCTGAGCTTCGAGGTGACAAACCGTGCCCGTAGTGATTTGCCTGACCGGAACCTCTGCGCGAGCCAATCGCTCGGCGTCGTTTTCGGTCGCAAGGTCGCCAACGAGAGCCGCGACACGACAAATCGGTTTAAGCAGAGCGAGCGTCTTTTCGAGAAAGGCGGTCTTGCCGGAACCGGGACTTGAAACAAGGCTGACTACATAAACACCGGCTTCTTGAAAACGCTTCCTGAGCGCGCGAGCCAGCAGATCGTTTTGCTTCAGCACATTTTCTCGAACCTCAATCATGCGAGGCGGAGTGCTCATTATCTTATCTCCAAAGCTACGACTTCGAGTTCTTTGCCCTGTGTGACTTGAGGCGTAGGGGTGCTGCACACGGGACAGTAAAAATGCTGTATAGAAGCGAGCGCGCGCTGCGACTGGCAAGCCGGACAATAAACGGTGACGGGCACTTCTTCGATCACCAGCCGCGAACCCTCAAGCGGCGTGCCTTCACAAGCTACCTCGTATGAAAACAACAGCGCGTCCTTGACCACGCCCGAAAGATGGCCCAGTTTGAGATGCACTGCATGGATTTGAGCGCCTCCGCGACGCTCTGATTCCTCTGTAGCCATCTCGATTATGCTCATCGCAATTGAAAGCTCGTGCATGGCTTTACTCTTCAACGCGCAATGATGTTGCAAGGTCGGTTGACAGACGTTGTAGGGGCAGGGCTTGTCCCTGCCCGGATGGTCGTAAGACCATGACTTCTCATTTCAATATAA
>DATEKX010000459.1:0-2450 GCA_035277165.1 Blastocatellia bacterium
GCTCAAGTCAGACCTCGACGCGCGCGAAGCAGACCTGCAGCGGCGAATGAAAAATATTCAGCAGGAAGTCATGCTGCGAGGCGGATTGCGTCGCGATGAAGTTGAAGCGGCGCTGAAAGCAGATATTCAACGCGCACTCGAAGACATCAAAACTCGCCAGACTCTTCAGCAAGATCGCATTTCAGAATTGCAAGCTCAAGTCGCGCGGCTGCGCGCTCGCGTCGAGGCTTTGCGCAAAAAGCTTGACCGCGAAGATGAAAAGAGCGAACAACAGAAGAACCAACAACAGCAATAGCAGTTGATTTAAGGCTTACGGCTTTACGACCACCTTGATAGGCACTTCGACTCGCGGTGTTAGAGGGTCGTCCGTTTCTATTCTCAAAACTCCCGTGTAGGTTGCTGCTTTTGGAAGTTTGATCTGATTTATGCTCACGCGAATCACGTAGTTGCTCCCTTCGATAATCGTGCGCGGCTCCAGAGTCAAAAAGTCCAGCGTTGATGTAAGCGACTCGATGTGAAATGTGCCTACAGTCTTTCTGACTCCGATTCTGGTTCCTGCCATCGCTCCGTCCCGCAAATTCGCAAGCGAGATTTCGCCCAGATCAACCTGGCGAGGCGTGACGGTCAGGTTTTCCGCTTGAACATTAACCGTCAGTTGCAGAGCAAGCTCGCCCGAACCGCCGTCGTTGATTTGGAGCGCCACAGGCACAACACGCTGCGTTAAATCGTTCGACGGTTCGATTGCCATGTCCAACAAGTAACCATCTCCGGTCGCCTCGCGTCTGAGCTTGTAAGCTTCGGAAGCATTAGCCAGCTTCAAGCTGCCGCTTGTTGGTTCGGCTGGCCTGATTCTGAGCGTGACAGTGAGTCGCTCGCCGCGTTCGACTGTAACAACAGGACGGGCGATGGGCCACACGTTGAACGCGCCTACTTTTTCGCCATGCGCGATGTCCTTATTACTGATGCGAGCGACGAAAGCGGGAACAGGTTTGATGTTGGCAGTGACAGTCACCTTAACAAGGCGATGGCGCGGGTCATTGGTTTGCAGTTCGAAGCTGCGCTCAATCGGCCCGGTTCCCATGTCTGCGGTTTTGATAGTTACTCGGATGATGCCAGCCTGACCAGGCTGTATGACTTTTTCAAAATAAAAGTCAGTGGGCGGGCATCAACTCGGAGCCGCGCGGTTTGCGGCTACAGCAATCGGCACGGCCTGCGCGCTCGGATTGAACGAAACTGTTTTGATAAGCTCGCGCGAGGAAGGCAGTCTCAACCCGGTCGTCGTCGATTTTTCCGCGAGTTCGAGCGGAATAGAGCCTGTGTTGCGAATCGGGAAGACCTGCACAAGTTCCTCTCCGGCGAACACATCGCCGAAGTCGCGCTTTGTGCTTTCAATGACCAACTCAGGCGCGCGGGTCTGCGCCTCGATGTTTGAAGTCGAAATAAAAAAGACCGCGACCGTCACAAAAAACAGTGACAGCGCAGCCTTTTGTGCGCGTGATATTGCGTGTATGTACGTTTGAATCTTTGTCACGATATGAAGAGAAAATAGTAATGGCCGATCAGCGATAATTCAAGCGGCGGTTTTTGGCGAAAAGAAAAACGGCTGCGCCAATTAAGTTTGCTCCAATGATGACCGTCGCGATTTTTACAGCAAAAGCGAGCCTGCTTTCGACCTGCACTATTGGAAAGACCGACAGCCCTACGTAGAGAATCGTCATCAGAAGACCGGAAAGCGATGCGATCTTCAGCCACAGAGGCAATCGCACGCCTGCCGCTTTCAATCCGAAAAGAGGTATGGCGAACATCACAAGGTAAGTCAGCGCATAGAAGACGCCGCTCGCATTCCACAACAGTTGAAAAGCTTCCTGCTGCCCGACGCCTATCATTCCGATTAGCCCTATGGCCAGCGTCACCGCGCCGATGAAGAGAATAGAGTTGACGGGTGTTTTGTATTTTGAGTGCAGCCGGGTGAACCATTCGGGCAGCAGGTGATCCCAGCCTGCGACCATCGGCAATCGCGTGTTGCCTGTGAACTGGACGCTCGACTGCGCTATGCGAATCCACAGGAAAGCCAGTATCGTAACCGGCACGATATAAGAGATCGCTCCGAACGTGCGAAAGCCTACGCTCAACACTTGAGGAATCGGCCCGATCAAATCAATGTCGCCGGGCGGAATCAAAGCGAGCACAGAGCTTGTGCCCAGTATGAACATCACTGCGATTATTGGCGCGGCCACTATGACAGAGCGACTGATTGCGCGCACGGGATCGCGGCATTCTCCGGCGTGGATGGCTACGTATTCAAATCCGCCGAGCGCGCCGAATCCCAGCTTGCCGAGTATGTTCAAGCTGAACAGAGAGAAGGTCGGCACAGCAGTCGCAAGCGGTCTGTATTCACTGATGTTCCCGCGCGCGAAGTTCAAAATCGGAAGCAATAAAATCGTTGCAAA
>DATEKX010000460.1:0-7204 GCA_035277165.1 Blastocatellia bacterium
TGTAGCCCATATCGCCAGATATGGGTATACGAGCGATAGACTCTACACAAGCCCGCGTAGCGGGCGGCAGAGTATCAGCTAATGATGACTGTCGCCCGTTTCACGGGCTTGATGGCGCTGCATGCTGGTAGCCCAGCACTAACGTGCTGGGCTTTATGCTGTCGCCCGCTACGCGGGCTGCTATCAAATCGCTGCCGAATTTCATAACACGCTCTCAGGGCCTTGTGGCGTAAAGAATCAGCAGTCAATCGCTACAGAAGCTTATTCAGCCAGTTCTCTATCGCCTTTTATTCCGAATTTTTTGAGCTTGCGATAAAGAGTCGGGCGATGAAGATTGAGTATTTGAGCCGTCTTCTTGACATTGTTTGCCGTGCGTTCAAGCGTCTGTTTGATAGCTTCGCGCTCGATTTCTTCAAGGGTCAGATACGGCGGTATTTCGCATTTGTAGTGGCTCGCGCGCGAAGGTTGAATATGTTCGGGAAGATGTTCAGGGGTGATCAGGTCTTGTTGACAGAACAAGACCGCACGCTCAATCACGCTTTCAAGTTCCCGCACGTTGCCCGGCCACTCGTACCTTGACAGCAGCGCAAGCGCCTCTTGCGATATGCCGCGAATGTGCCTGCTATACTTGGTGCAGTAGCGTTGCAGAAACTCCTCGGCCAGCAATACCAGATCGTTTAGCCGTTCGCGGAGCGGCGGCACTTTGATCCTTATCGTGCTGATGCGGAAATAGAGGTCTTCGCGCAAAACGCCTTCTCGCATAGCCTGCTTTGTATCTCTGTTAGTAGAGGTGACCAGCCTGAAGTGAACCTGGAGTTCCTGCTCGCTGCCCAGCCGTCGAATGCTTCTTTCCTGAAGCACTCGCAGTAGTTTTGTTTGCAGGTGCGCAGGCATTTCCGCCACTTCGTCCAGCAACAGCGTCCCGCCCGCTGCCGCTTCGATCAACCCGCGTTTGTCCCTATCGGCTCCTGTGAATGCGCCCTTCTTATAACCGAACAACTCGGATTCGATTAGGTCGCTCGGGATGGCGGCGCAGTTTATTCGCACAAACGGCCCGTCCGAGCGATTGCTCTGAAGGTGAAACGCCGTGGCGATCAACTCCTTTCCAGTCCCGCTTTCTCCTTCTATCAATACAGAGGCTTCGCTGGGAGCAGTCGCGCGAATAGTTTCGTAAATCTGCCGCATGGACTGACTGCGCCCGATCATTCCAAATGCTTCATTCTCTGCTTTGATCACTCGTTTGAGATTTTGATTCTCCTGGCGAACGGCGGCAAATTCGAGCGTCCGCCTGATGAGCATCAATACCTGATCGGGCGTGAAAGGTTTTTCCAGATAATAGTACGCGCCTTTTTTGATGGCTTCGATTGTGACATCAAGCGACCCATGCGCGGTCATCAATACGACTTCGGTTTCGGGATGATCTTTTTTGACCTGCGAGAGCAGGTCGATCCCGCTTTGGTCAGGGAGCCGCAGATCCGTGAAGACTAAATCGAATATGAATTCGCGAAGATGTTCGACTGCCTGAGCGAAACTGCTTGCAGTTTTGATCTCATATCCCTCTTCGCTCAGTATTAATTCCAACGCGCCTGTGATGTTGCTTTCGTCATCAACTATCAAGATTCTAGCATCTCGCTTCATTTGCCTTTTCCCCCTCCATAGGCAATGCGATGCTGATCGAAGTGCCTCGGTTTAAATGACTCTCTACGGATACTTCTCCCCCGTGCATCTCGATGATCTTGGAAGCGAATGACATCCCCAGCCCCAGTCCCTGGCTTTTGGTTGTATAAAATGGCTCGAATATATTTTTCACCTGATCTTCATTCATTCCGCATCCGGTGTCGGCTATGGACAAGCGGAGCGTTTCTTCGGAAGCCGCAGTAGAAACGATCAATTCGCCTCCCTGCGCCATAGCCTGTATAGAATTGAGCATGAGATTTATCAACGTCGAGCGCATGCTTACTTCATCGAGCAAGGCAAAGGCTTCAGGTTCAGCCAGATTCAGATGCACATTGATTCCGTTCTCGTTCAACTGAGGCTCAAGCAGCGCAAGGGAATCTTTGATGATGCGATTCAAATCAACCTTGCGGCGCGAAAGCTGAACAGTGCGCGCGAAACTTAGAACCTGCTCCGCCGTATCGGAAAGCTGATTGATCCCCTCAATTATTTTGTCCACGAGCGCCATCTCGTTGTCTGCCAGTTTCCCTGTCACTTTGCTTTTTAAGTGGAGCGAATAGAGCCGCAACCCCGCGAGCGGGTTCTTAACCTCGTGAGCAACCTGCGCGGCCATGCGACCCAGCGCGGCAATCTTTTCGTTGCGCGCGAGTTGCTCTTGCATCTGGCGAAGATGTTCTTCTTTGAGCCGGTCTGCCGTCAGGTCTTTTGCGACTATGAGGTAACCCATCAACTCATCTTCGGCTTCGCATATCGAAGTTATGGCAACAGAAGCCGTGAAGGATTCTCCATCCGACCTGCGCAACCGCATCTCCGATTGATGGCGGCCCTGGTTTGCGATGCTCATTGCAATACTCAGAAACGGCGTTTGATTTTGAGCGGTATCGTCGGCAGCCAACTCTGCGGCTCGCCTGCCTTTGAACTCTTCCGCGCTGTGCCCGAACATCAATTCAGCGCCGCGATTGAACAGTGTGATTCGCCCATCTTTATCAATCGCAATGAGCGCGTATTCGGTCGAGCTGTCAAGAACTATGTTTAGAAACTTGTGAGCTTCTGCCAGTTCGCGCGTGCGCCGGGCCACTGTCATTTCAAGCTGTTCGGCGTGATGTTTAACCTGATCCTGAAGGCTGCGCGTTTCATCTAAGAGCCGCTTCTTCTCGACCGCTTTTGAAACTACCTTGAGCAGCGCATCCTTGATAACAGGTTTTGATATGAAGTCATAAGCGCCCGCTCGCACGATCTCTGGTATCTGAGATATGTTCGGTTCTCCCGTAATCATTATGACAGGGATGGAAGGCTCGCGGGTGCTCAACTCCTTTAAGAGTTCGATCCCGCTCTTGCGAGGCAGGATTATGTCAACGATTGCCGCATCAAGCCTGTTGCCGTCAAGAACGGAAAGGGCGCTCTCAAAATCGGATGCAGTCAGCGCCTCATAGCCCTCGCGTTTGAGCAATTCCGACATTGTCCAACGGATGTTCGGCTCGTCGTCCACTACCAATATTTTCGCCATGTTCACTGCTCCTCTTAGTGTACGCAGGTAGCTCTACGACGAATCGTGTAAAGCTGTTGCTGTCACTCTCAACAGTTATATTCCCGCCATAGTCATGAATAATACCGAAGCTGAGACTCAAGCCCAATCCTGTCCCCCCGCTGTCTCTGCGAGTGGTGAAGAACGGGTCGAAAACTTTCTCTACGTGCTCGCGGCGGATGCCCGTGCCGTTGTCATAAAATTCGACGCGCACCGATTGACTGCCGCCGCGCTCGAAGTTGCGGCCAGTTATGCGAAGCGTCTTCTTACCCGCATCCCCGGCCTGCAACGCGTGATGCGCGTTGCTGATGATGTTTACAAAGACCTGGCGAAGCCGCGAAGCATCAGCGCGCACGGGAAAGGTGTCTTGAGCTATATCCACCTCCACTTCAATTTCGTCCTTCTCAAGTAGATGCCCGAAAAGCGACACTGAATTTTTAATCACTTCGGCTACTGTTACCTGGACAGGCATATGTGGGTCCTGGCGGGCGAAGGTTAGCAAATCGCGAACTATCTTGGCAATGCGATCACCCTCTTCAATAATGCCGTCCAGCATATGCCGCTCTGTTTCGTTGCGCGCCACGCCATCGTCTTTCAGCAGTTGAGCGAAATTCACTACCGCATTGAGCGGATTGTTTATTTCGTGCGCTACTCCAGCCGACAACTCTCCGATAGAGGCGAGCTTGGAGGTTTGAAAAAGCTGGCGCTGCATCTCCTGTTTTTCGCGCTCAAGCGAGATGTGCTCTGTCATGTCGCGGATGATCAGCATGAATAATTTTTCGTTGCCGGTAGAAACGGCGCTGCATGCGACTGATACGACGAGCGGACTGCCCTGTGGCGTTTCAATTGTAATTTCAGTTTCGTGAAACGAGGAATGCGCATCAACGTCTACGAGCGCAGATATGTCGTAATGAATCTGTGGCGTAGCAGTAGCGTTGCTCGCCCTAAACAATTCACAGACATGCTTTCCAATCAGATATTGATGGTCATAGCCCAGAACCGTGCTGAACTTCTTATTTATGTCTACAATCACATGATCTGAAGCCGTCACCACGCCTATACCGTCGCTGGCGTGCTCGAACAGCGCGCGATAACGCTCTTCGCTGTCTTGCAGTTCGCGCTGTTGATGATTGACCAGCCGCAGCAACAACGTCACGACTACTATGTCAACCACGGCTGAGATGAAAAAATGCTCGACAGATTGTTCGATCTGATCCTGCAAGTGTATGTTGTTGGGCCATAGGCTCTCGACCGCCGAGTAAAATGGCTTACGCAGATAGTGACCATAAGTGAAGATCACAAACCATGTTATGAGTATCGTGAATGCCGTGAAAGTGAAGACGAGTTTTATAGTATTGAGTCTCCTCATGTTGTCACCCACTTTCGTTACAAACGACTGTAGAGAAAGTTGCTTTATCATAATTATTTTTGAGTTGTGATTAGGATAACCTCGAACGCGCAACTTAGTTTACATCTTCGCCTGTCGCGTGGCAAAACATCTCTGAAAACAGCAGCCAATGCACAGCGCCCGCAAACAACTTGAATCCATAGTAAATCAAATCACGTCCGAGTCAGGCTTTCTGTTATACATTGAAACACGCGATTGTCAAAGTGATTCACGGTGAAACAAGCTCTTCACGCCTTGTAACATACCTAACCTCGAAAATTGTCGTCCGTGACAACAATGCGCGGCAAAGGCATATCAATTGCTACTCGATCTGCCGACCTCTGTCTCATGGCCTTGAGTGAGGTCGAAGCACCACTCTCAATTTGATTGGAGATTACCAAGACCTAGCACCTGTAGGACGGGCTACAATGTCTTACGGGCGGGTCGTCACATAATTAGTCCGGTTCAACCAGACTCAAACCAGTTTTGCCAGCACCTTCAATATGAGGGCAGGCAGGGGTGTGTCTGTAAGAGCCTGATTACAGTTCGAACAACCACTCACCATTAAGGGAGGGCACGTAAATATGTCCAAGAAGGAAGAATTGCGCCTCAAGCTGCCCAAGCTCCTTAAAAAGGGATTGATCCTGTGCGCATTCATTGCGCTCGGAGCTTTGCCAGCAAGGGCACAGGTGGAATCAGCACCTGTGCAGACAGCGCCTGAGCCCGATGCTACGCCCATAGCTGTACCGGCTGTGCCTACCTGTGCTACCACAGTCACGGCCAACGTCGTAGCTTTCGATCAGATAATAACGTACAACCGCTACGGCTCGTTTGATCCGGGCGGAATGATGTTCGCCCTCAAGCGCGATGTAGTTCCGATAATCGCGGGGAACGGGTTGACAGCCGGAAACGTCCAACTCAGAGGTAACAAGCGGCCTCGCCCAATCGTACTTCGCGTCAATGAAGGCGACTGCCTGCTTGTCAACTTCACAAACTGGCTCGACCCCAATCGAGCCCATGTTGAAAACTTACAGTTTCTCAACCAGCCAAACCGTCGGCCTTATTATGACGTGACACCGTTTTTTGGGCCGGTCGAAGACCAGATTGACGGCAGCGTCCGCAAGATATTACCTCTCGGCGTTGGCACCTATCAGGTCAAACAAACCTCGCCAACCGTCGAACAAATTGACGACGGCACGGTTCACCTATCGCAGAACGATACGCCCGCGACCAGAGCCGCTTCCGTGCATGTCAACGGGCTCGATTATTTCAACGGCGTTGCTGATGACGGAGCCAACGTCGGCAAAAATGCCACTTCGCTTGCCAACCCCAATCAGGTGAAAAGCTACAAGTGGTATGCTGCAAAGCAGGGCCAGTATTTCCTGTACTCGACAGGAGCAACGATTGGCGGCGAAGGCAACGGCGGACAGGTTGATCACGGCTTGTTCGGCGCTGTCGTCGTAGAACCGAAGGGTTCCAAGTGGTATCGTTCGCAGGTCACCAATGCCGATTTGGCAAAGGTAAAGACCGGAACGACTGCCAAAGGTCAACCCATCATCAACTACGAAGCAACCGTCACCGTAGGCGGCGATCCTGTGTTGAATATGTTGAAGGCTGGCGAGATCATCTACAGCGATCTCAACGCCATCATCACGGACTTCACTCCGGCAAACGACAACTGCTTTGCCAACGGCGGCGCTACCCGCACAGACCCGCCGTCAGGCACCTGCGGCCAGTGGTTCCGCGAGTTCACAGTCCTTTTCCACGATGAACTCGAAACCGGCAAGCCCGCATTCCCCGAACTCCTCAATGACGAGAGCGTCTTTCACTCTGTCCGCGACGGCTTCGGGATCAACTATGGTTCTCAAGGTCTCGGCGTTCAGCTTCTTGCAAACCGCAAGAAGATCGGTCCCGGCAAGGACTGCGCCGAATGCGAGTACGAAGAGTTCTTCCTTGAGTCCTGGGTTGACGGCGACCCCGCGTTGCTTGTGAAGGCCGACCCGGCTACACACGTAGCCACAGCGGCTTTGTTCCCTGATGATCCTTCAAACGTGCATCACTCTTATCTGGGCGACCCCGTCAGGTTCCGCAACATCCACGCTGGCCCGAAAGAGACGCACGTATTCCACCTTCACGCTCACCAGTGGCTGCAAAGCCCTCGTGATCCTAACTCGACTTATCTCGATTCGCAGACGATCTCGCCGGGCGCTTCATACACCTACGAGATCAACTACGGCGGAACAGGCAATCGCAACCTGACTCCGGGCGATTCGATTTTCCACTGCCACCTCTACCCGCATTTCGCGCAAGGTATGTGGGAATTGTGGCGCTCTCACGACGTGTTTGAAGATGGCTCTGCCGGTCGCAACCTGCCCGATAACGAGATAGCAGGCGGCACGCCGAACCCGGCCATCATTCCGATCAAAAACATCGCGATGCCTTTGATGCCGACGGCAGGGTTCCCGGGGTATCCGTTCTACATCGCGGCAGTCAAAGGACACCGTCCTTCGCAGCCGCCTCTCGCTTTGGATTTCGATGGCGGCCTTCGCAGACATTACATCGTCGCGGGCACGACCATTGACGGCGTCGGCGCGATCAAGCCGGATCAACTGGCTGAT
>DATEKX010000461.1:0-11864 GCA_035277165.1 Blastocatellia bacterium
GCTGTTTCGTGTACTCTTCGCCGTAGAGTATCACGGGCTTGAGAACGTGCCCGAAAGCGGGCGCGTCATTCTTGCAAGCAATCATCCTTCATTCCTCGACCCTCTCTTGATCGCGCTGCCGGTCAAACGAGTTATACGCTACATGGCATGGGATGCTCTTTTCAAAATCCCTCTGCTTGGACAACTAATAAAAGCGTTGGGCGCGTTCCCGGTTGACATACGACGTGGCAAAGGCGAAGCCGCTTATCGTGAAGCCTTGCGCGTGCTCGAAAGCAACAACGCGCTCGGCATATTTCCCGAAGGGCAACGATCAGAGACCGGCCCGATGGGCGAGCTGAAATCAGGCGTGGCGCGATTGGCGCTCGAAACCGGCGCGGCGATTGTGCCGATCACCATCGGCGGCGCATCGCGCGCGTGGCCAAAATATAAATTGCTGCCCAAGCCCGCCAAGATCATCGTTCGCTATCACGCTCCTATTTACCTGAGCGAAGATGAACGAGCGAGTCACAAAGATGACAGAGCTTTTCAACGCGAAGTGATGGAACGAGTGATGACGAGCATCAATCGCTCGCTTGCCCCGGCGCTTCGCGGGGATGCGCATTTCGAGAAATGGTATCGCCAGCCGCCTTCGCACATTCGCAGTTATGAATGGGCGCCGCTGATTGCCGCCATCATAACAACTCTCGTAGCGAGCCTGCGCCATACTTTCAATCAAACATGGTGGCGTATCTGGCTGCCCATTGCTGTTTATTACATATACTTGATCGCCGATTTAACAGTGATAAGGCCGGGGCGCGAGGCGAAATGGCTGCGCAACTTTATGCCGATTTATTTCATATTGACCTGGCATTATTCGCTGGTCTGGGCGCTCGATATTCCTGAGGGGCGAATGAATATGTTGCTCGCATGCGCGGCGCTCGCGGCTTTTTTCCCTTACTTTTGGGAAGACTATTACACGCTGCAGAAATTCGTTCGCGGCCTTGTAGTCGTTTATTACTTTTCGCTCGCTCTGCTTTTAGGCTGGCCGCACGAGCTTGGAGTCTTCATTGCGATACTCAGCTTCATCGGCATTTTTAGCATCTGGTATCGGACGAATTTCCACGTAGCAACCGTAGCGGTGATGCTGCTGGCGATTGCAACAGTCATATTTATTACGAAATCATTCGGCGTGATGTTAATAGCTTATATTGCGCTTGCGGTGGCTGCGGTCGTTTATTTACAAACTTTCGCGGGCGTAGCTTATGACATCAGAAAAGCGGGCGAAGTTTCAATGCAATCCGCCAGGAAAACAGCGCAGCGAAGCTAAGAAACAATTTTAGAAGAAGCTCCGTAGGAGCGACCTATCTATAGCAACAGTCTAGCAATTGATTCGTAGCTCCGTAGGAGCGACCTATATCAATAGGTCGCTCCTACGGAGCTTCTCAAACAACTTCTGCGGCAGTAATAGCCTGATTCATTCAGGCAGTTCCTCTTGCTTAGGCTCTGGCAGCCAGAAGCTCGCGATGAACCCGATGGCGTAGACGATAAAAGCCACTGCTGCAGCCGCGTATGCCAGATGAACGGAAGGGCTGTCGCCTGGCATCCTGCCAGCGATCTGCGTAGTAAGAAGCGCGGCTGATGTTCCAATCATACGACCGCCGACGTTCGCTGCGAAACTTTCACCCGTCCCGCGCAGATGCGTCGGGTAGACGCGAGGCAAGTAATTCCCCCAGAAACTCAGTTGCGCCACAGTGAACAGTCCCGCGAAGAAAATGCCGTACTTCAAAAGCGTCAGGTTATTGACAGCCGGGTAGAGAAATACGAGCGGCACGATAATCAAGCCGGGTATCTGAAACACGCGCAGCAATTTTCGGCGCGACACCAGACGCACTGCCAAAAATGCCAAAAGGAACCGCCCGACCAGACCGCCTAATTCTTGAATCGTCTGCACACCGGCGACAATAGGCTGGATGATCGCCTGTCTCTGCGGCGGCGACAAACCGGGGTCAACCTGCACAAGGCCGGGGACGATCTGCGGCAATTGCTGAATGGCTCCGAAGGCTGCGCCGAGGCTGCAAGCGAAGATCAACGCCGACACAAGCGTCGTCTTGCGATAAGCGGGCCGGAAGATTTCGGCAAAGCTTGGGCGCTTCAATGTCCCGGCGGCTTTTTTCTCTTTCCACACAGGCGATTCAGGCAGGAAAGGCCGAATGACGATCAGAGGAATGGCCGGGATGAGACCCGAAATCAGCAGGTATCGCCAGTTGTCGTGCGCGCCGTGAATCGCTGGCAGCGAGCCTGCGATATTAGCAATCAACAACGCCATCAGACTCACCATAAAGCCGCCTAGCGACGAGAATGCCTGCGTGTAGCCGATGACTGATTCGCGCCGCTTCGGTTCGGGGAACAACTCAGCCAGCCACGCGACCGCAGCGACGAATTCGACGCACACGCCGACGAACGTCGCGCAGCGCAGCACAAGCAACATCGGAAGCGAAGTAGAGAATCCAGCGGCAAATGCTGAAAACGCGTAGACCAGAATGCTCCACGTCAATATCCGCCTGCGCCCAAGCCGGTCAGTCAGGTATCCGCCGAGCAGCCCGAATATGCCGCCGCAAATAGCCGGGGCATAGAACATCAAGTCGCGCCACTGATTGTAAGCCGGAGTGCCGAATTGCAACCCGCCGAGTTGCTCAAGCGCAGGACGCAAAATCAGCGGCAGCATCAGCAGTTCATACGTGTCGAAGGCAAAGCCTATGCAGGCCACTATGCAAATCAACCACTGAACTTTAGTGAGGCGCGAATCATCTTGAAGAGGCTCTAGGTTGGTCATAATGATCCTTGTCCTGCGATTGGAGCTTCGAGTCAAGTCGAAAGCTCAGTTGTTCTTTTGTCTGGAAAATAACGTTTGATCGTAGCTACAGTCGGCTTCGATGTAATCGTAGAGACCACGATCATCAACAACGCAGAAATAATAGTCATCGGCACAACAGGCATAAAGCCAAAGACGCTTGTGCCGCCTGGCGTGCGCGCGAGAACTTCAACGCCTGCGACCGACCACACGATGACGGATGGCCCAGGCGCGGGCGCAGGAATTATAGACTGAAATACCGCGACTGCCATCACTGAAAGCGCCGCCCAGAGCGTGCTCGCAAACGCTCCCCACTTTGTACTCCGCTTCCAAAACAGAGCCGCGATCAGAAGAGGCGAAAGCGCCGCGTAACCTGAGAAAGCGTATTGAACCGCGAGATCAAAAATTGTCTGAGGCAACCTGAGCGCTACGGTGTAAGCAAAGATGGTTATGACTACTATGAAGAGCCTGCCGGTATGCACCTGCGCCGATTCGCCGAAACGTTTCCTGCCGCCATAAAAAGCGAACACGTCTTCGGTGAACATAGTCGAGAGAGCAAGTATCTGTGAATCGCTAGCCATAACAGCCGCCATTATGCCTGCGCCCAAAAGTCCGGCCAGCCATAGCGGAGCGTAACGTTCCAGCATAAGCAGCAATATATCGTCTGCGCCCATCTTCCCGCGCAGCGCGTCTCGCTGTTCGGGTGTCAGGTTTGCGCCTTCGACGGCAAGAGTTCTTCGCGCTTCAAGCTTCTGCTGAATCTGAGGAACATCAGTCAAGCGATTAGCCATCACGCCCAGAAAAATGCAAGGCACCCAGAGCGCGACTATGCAGATCGGGTAAAAGATGATTGTCTTTTTGAACTGGCTCATTTTGCGCGCGGTCAAACAGAAAAGAGTGATGTGCGGAAAACAGATTGATGAGAGCGGAATGAACATGTAGCTGAAGAAAAAAAGCGGCGAGATGCGCTCGCGCGTCAATAGCGGCGAGGTTGCAGGCGAAGCAAGCAACGCTTCGGCGGACTGGCGAAAGCCGCCCATCCCCGCGCCAATCACGACGAGCGCGATGGCTCCGAAGCATAAAAAGAGCGTTGTCTGAAAAGCATTGACCCAGGCCGTGCCGCGCATTCCTCCGAAGAAGACATAGCACATCACGACCATCGCAACTATAGCGCCGCCGAACCAGTAAGGAACACGGCCTCCGCTGATTGCGCTCAAAGCCGTGCCCCCGCCCATCACGCCGATGATGATGTATGGAATCAGCAAGACCGCTTGAACGACAAAGATCACAGTTCCGATGTGACTGCACTCCCAGCGGTCGCGAAACATTTGCACGGGAGTCATGAAACCATATTTTTTTCCGAGCGCCCACACGCGAGTCCCTATCAGAAAAAGCGTCAAAGGAACGACCAGCGCCGATGATGAAGCCATCAATCCAAACGTGACTATCCCGTTATTGAAAGCGTGGCCCGATGATCCCAGTATCGCAAAGGCCGTCATGTTGGTTCCGAACAAAGAGAGCAGAAAAACATATGGGCCGAGAGAACGGCTGGCTAAAAAATAGTCTTCGGCTTTTTCGCGGCCAGTCGATTTACGAAAGGCGAAGATGCCTATGTAGAGAACGACCGCAAGGTAAGCAAAAACGAAAATCGCCGGGATCAACTTGCCTGATCCTCCTCTTGCAGACGGTCGCCTTGCGTTGTCTCGATCTCGCTTTCGAGGTGCGCAGGCCATGCCTTGCTGACCAACAGCCATAGCGCGAGCGAAGTAAGGATGGCAAAACCTGCGTGATAGGAAAGCCCTATGGGAATGAAGCCGAACAGAAGAGGATGCGCCGTGCGCCAGAACCAGAAATCCTGATGCAGGAAGCAAAGAGCGACGACGATGATAACGAATAGTGCTGGTTTCATTAGCCAGAAAGAGGGCACACGAGCCTGATCGCCTACTGCAAAAGGCCAGCGTAATATCGCATAAGGGTTCGGCAAATTGCAACCATCTATAGCGGTTGCTAGAATGTTCCAGCCCGTGTGCCCCGGCATATGATTATGAGAGAAACAACAGTACAGCGAGGGAGCTTCTATGTATAGATACGTGATGGCGCTTATGGTAGCGTTTTTCTGCGCAGCAGGGTCGTTCGCCGATGACTGGTCACAGTTTCGCGGCCCGAACGGAACGGGCATATCCAATACGACGCACTTGCCGGTTGAATTTGGGCCGGAACGAAATGTGATCTGGAAGACCGCTTTGCCAGCAGGCCACTCATCTCCTGTGCTTGGCCGTGACCGCATTTTCATGACGGGATTTGAGGGCAATAAACTTTTCACCATCTGCGTGGATCGAAAGACGGGCAAACTTCTCTGGCGGCGCGAAGTGCCGCACAATCGCAACGACCGGCTGTTGAAGCCAAACAACCCCGCTTCTCCCAGTCCCGTGACCGATGGCGAAAACGCGTATGTCTTCTTTCAGGATTTCGGATTGATCTCGTACGGGCCGGACGGCAAGGAGCGTTGGAGAGTTCCGCTCGGGCCATTCAACACATTTTACGGACTGGGAGCCTCGCCCATACTCGTAGACGACAAAGTTGTGATGCCGTGCGATCAGGACACGAATTCATTTCTGATAGCAGTGGATAAAACGAGCGGGCGCGTCAGGTGGAAGGTCAGTCGGCCCTGGGTGGTTTCCGGCTATTCAACGCCAATTCTCTACAAGCCGAAGGGCGGGCCTGTGCAGATAGTAATTCCTGAATCGTTTCAACTGACAGCCTATTCAGTAGAGAACGGCGAAAAAATCTGGTGGGTGCGCGGACTGGCTTGCGAGATGAAATCAATTCCAGTTCTTGACGGCGACACGCTTTACATCAACGGGTGGGGCTTCCCTGAAAATCAACCGGGCAAGCAGATAGCCGTTCCGCCTTTCGAGGAAGTTCTGCCGAAAGCAGACGTTGATAAAGACGGGCGCATCTCGCTTGCCGAAGGGCCTGATGAACGCACGAAGAATAAAGATTATTTCGTAGTGTTCGATCTGGACAAAGATGGATACCTGACGGCGAAAGAATGGGATATGTATCGTTCGATGATGTCGGCTGAAAACGGGCTGCTGTCTATAAAGCTCGGAGGTCGCGGCGATATGACGGCATCGAGCATCCGTTGGCGCTATCAAAGACCAGTCCCGCAGGTTCCCTCTACATTGCTCTATAAAGGCGCGCTCTACATGGTCAATGACGGCGGCGTGTTGATTACATTCGACCCGGCGACCGGCAACGTCATCAAGCAAGGTCGGCTGCAAGGCGCGATTGATAAATACTTCGCATCGCCCGTCGCCGCCGATGACAAAGTATATCTTGTCAGTCAGGGCGGAGCCGTTTCCGTGTTGAAGGCAGGCGGCGAGTGGGAGATATTGAAAGTGAACAATCTTGACGATGAATGTTTCGCCACGCCTGCGATTGCCGATGGAAAGATATACATACGAACTCGAAGCGCGCTCTATTGTTTTGCGCAGCGTGATTGAAAAGAAAGAGATACGGAAGGTAAACGATGATTGCAAAGAAAAAGGAGACGAATCAATCTATGATCTGGGTAATATTCGCTCTGGGGGCAGCGCTGTCGTGGGGTCTATACGGCCCGTCGCTGCATCGCGGGCAAGTGGCGCTTGGCAATAATCCGCTACGCGCTCTTTTATGCGTAGGGATGGCGTACTTTTTGATAGGCGTGTTATTCCCTCTGGCATCGCTCGGCGCTCAAGGAGAACTGACAGGATTCAACAGCAGCGGTATCACATGGGCGACGATAGGCGGGGCGCTCGGCGCGGCGGGAGCTATTTGCATCATCTACGCTTTCAAGACTGGAGGGATACCTACGTATGTGATGCCGCTGGTCTTCGGCGGTGCGCCGGTCGTGAATGTGTTGTTTTCGATGTACCTGCACCCGCCCAAGACTCAGCCAAACCCGCTGCTCTATGTTGGTTTCCTGCTTGTGGCGGTGGGCGCGGGGATAGTCTTGTACTTCAAGCCGCAGGGATAGTTAAGAAACGATGAACGATGAATGATGAACTGAAGAGATGTTCATCATTCATCGTTCCGAAGTCCATCATTTCTTCGGGTGCTTCGCGACGTAGTTGCGCACGAACTCAGTAAGGTGCGGCGCTTCGCGAAGGCCGATTTTCTTCGCTTCTTCTTCGGCAGCTTCCATAGTCCAACCGTCGCGCAGGATGCGGCGAATCATCCAGAATGCTCCGACGCGAATGGCAGCCGTGCAGTGAATAAAGGCAGGGCGGTTCGCCGGATCATCTGTGATGCGCAGAAACTCTGTGGCCTGTTCTTCTTTCGGGTCTGCATAAACAACAGGGATATTAAAGTAACGAAGTCCTAACTCCTTGGCCTTTGCTTCTTCTTCATCTGCTCTATGCTCGCTTGGCTGTCGAAGATTGATGATTGCTTTGACGCCTTCGGCTTTGAGCTTTTCCAGATGCTCAAGGCGCGGCTGGCCGCCCGTGCAGAACTGATCGTTTACGCGAAGGAAGTTGCGAATGGGCGGAAGCTCCTGCTGCTGCGCAAGGACTGGCGCTGCCATACAAATTGCTATCAATACAAGGACAAAACGTTTTCTCATGATTTCACCTATGCTTTCGCCGCTGTGCCTTTCGTGATGCGATAGAGTTTTGATGCGGTGCGTATGATTAAACTCCCGCGCGCGATTGCAGGCGTCGCCATGCACATCTCGTCAAGCGAGTTCTTTGCCAGCACTTTGAATTCCGTTCCGGCTTGAATCACAAAAGTGTCGCCGTCTTCGCTCAAACAGAATATCTTTCCGTTATAAGCCCACGGCGAAGATGTAAAAGCATTCACGCCCGCATCAATTCGCACTTTGCCGTAAATCTCTTTGCCAGTCTTCGCATCGTGGCATGTGAAGAATCCGCGATCAAGCAACGTATAGTAATAATCGCCGTAGATTAACGGTGAAGGATTGTAAGGCCCGGCTTGCGGTTGATACCACGCGATGTACTTATTGCTTTTCTCGCCTTCTTTGAGCGTGATGTCGCCCGACGCTCCGGGGCGAATGGCATACACGGGCCGAACCTGATCGCCTACGTAACCGGAAGCTATATAAACCATCCCGTATTTTGAAAACGGCGTCGGTATGCTGATCGAAGACATCCCTGTGAACTGCCACAGCAGCTTGCCGTTCAAATCGTAAGAGCGCACCCATTTGGTTCCGGGCGTGATGATTTCGGTTCTCGATTCATTCTCCCAGATGTAAGGCGTAGCCCAGTTGCTTCCCTCTTCACGGTCTGCGCGCCAAACCTGTTCGCCCGTCTTTTTATTCAAAGCCAGGATGAAAGATTGCTCGTCGTTGTCATTGACTACGTAGATACGATCTTTGTAAAGCACAGGCGACGCTGCCGTGCCCCAACCGTATCGGGTCTTGAACGGCCCCCACTTCTTAGACCACAGCGGCTTGCCGTTCATGTCAAAGCAGAACAGCCCTACATTGCCGAAGTAAGCATAGATCCTTTCGCCATCCGTGACCGGAGTCTCTGAAGCATAACTGTTTTTCAAATGGCGCGAGCTTTGCGGCACGCTCTGCAGCACTTCTCTTTGCCAGCGAACACGGCCCGTCTTCCAATCCACGCAATAGATCGCCCAGCGATGAACATCGCTTGCGGCTTTTCTTTCGCCGCCGAAATAGAGTCCCTTCTTCGGCTTTTCGCTTTCGACCGTGCTGACGACAGTAGTCACGAAAATATTGTCGCCCCAGACGACAGGCGAACTCCATCCGATGCCGGGAATATCCGTCTTCCACGCGACGTTTTCAGTCGTGCTCCAGGTGTCTGGAAGGTTCGCGTCTTCGGCCACGCCCATAGACCCAGGCCCGCGAAACTGCGCCCACTTCTCATCTGCAAGAGTTGCGGTCAACAACATCATCACAATCGCTAACGCGAAAATTGATCTGGCAAACATAACGGCCTCCTGAGGTTTATCTTTAAGGGCATTTTGAAATGCCTTAATGCTTCAACATCAGCCCTCTTCGCGGGCGGCAGCATAAAGCCCAGAGCCGAGGCTCTGGGGCAAACCGATAACCTCCGATCTTCAGCCCGTGAAACGGGCGACAGAATCTCGTTTTCCGGCAGCACTGTCGCCCGCTACGCGGGCTGATATTGTGCTACCGCGACACCCTCACATCTGACGATGTGGGCTTTATGCCAGCACCCGCTTCGCGGGTTGAGTGCCAGCATTTCAAATACGGTCTTAAATTACTTCGCCGACCTTTTGCCGATGCAGTATAAGTGTTGAGCCGTGCGCATGAAAAGCTGGCCGTCAGAGATGGCCACAGAACTGAGGCAATAATCGTTCAGATTGTTTTCAGCCAGCACTTCGAATTTCGGCCCGGCCTTAACAACAGTCGTAGTCCCATCTTCATCCGTGATGTAGATTTTTCCGTCCGCAAGCACAGGCGACGAACTATAGGTTCCGTTTTTGATTCGTTGCGGCCCCCAGATGGTTTGACCTGTCTTGGCCTCCAGACACCACATGACGCCCTTGTCATCCACGACGTAGAAATACTTGCCGTCAGTAACCGGTGTTGGAACATCGGGGCCGTTTTGAAATGACCAGAGCCTGTGCGATTCCGTGATGTCGCCGCGCCCGCCAGCTTTGATTGCAAGCAGAGGCTTCACACGCGTCGGCGCATAGATTACGCCTTCGTATACAACCGGAGAGGCTACTATTCGATAGAACGGATGATTTTCAGGGTTGAGCCCGTTCGCGCGCCAAAGCTCTTTCCCGGTCGCAGGGTCGTGGCCCGTCACGCAATCGCCACCCGATATGACAATTTCAATCGTGTTGCCATAACGAAGCAGCGCAGGCGTGGTGTAAGCATCAGGCGATTCGCGTATGGCGTTCGTTGGGCGCTCGACTTTCCAGATAGTCTTGCCGGTTTTCCTGTCAATGCGAAGCAAGTATGAAGGGTCGTCGGTCTTCATCCCGTGAAGGACTGGAACGAATAGAGAATCTTCAAACAAAAGCGGCGAAGACGCATACCCCCAGTTCAGGCCGAATTGTCCATAATCTTTCTGAATGTCGCGCGACCATAGCTCGTTGCCTGTGAAATCGAAGCCTTTGAGCATGCCCGTTCCAGTCATCACGTAAACGCTTTTCCCATCTGTTACCGGCGAAGGGGACGACATATTCTGCTTGCGCAATTTGGTGTTCCCGCCTCCGAGACGTTTCTTCCAAATCGGCGTTCCTTTTGCTCTATCCACGCACCACAAGTAAAGGTCATCGCCATCGGCAATGTTGAGAAAAACCTTATCTGCCCAGATGATCGGAGTAGACCCGCTCCAACTGGGCAAAGCCAGTTTCCAGGTGACGTTTTCTTCCGCGCTCCATTTGACCGGCAGATTTTTTTCGGCGCTTGTTCCGTTCAAGGCCGGGCCACGCCATTGCGGCCAATTGTCAGCAAGAGCAACATCAATCGAAAGCAGCGCGACGATCAAAGCGAGAAAAATTCTTTTGCGCAAGTTTTTTGCTCCTTATGGAAATGTCTTTAATAGTAGAACAATCTTTCAAAAAGTAGAAACTGGATTTCACTGTGTCGCGGCATATCGCGTTGATAGCCAGTTACTCCAAATAGCAAAGGAAGTATTCCTCTTGACAATCTACAAGAGCGGTCATATCATACGCTCCTATAGATTGTCTAGAGGTTCGAGCAACGAGGCGGAGAAAGTTGTAATCATGACACACCGGGCGCGCGAGTTGAGCGCCGAATTGCAGTTTGCAATCCGGTCGCTGGCAGTATTGTTGCTTCTTATAAGCAGCACGGCAAACGGGCAATCAACCGAATGGAGACAGTGGGGCGGGCCGCAACGCAACTTCAAATCGGACGCGAAAGGGTTTCGAGAATCCTGGCCCCCCACGGGGCCGCGACGGCTTTGGAGCCGCGACCTCGGCGACGGTTATTCGGCTATAGTGGTTGATGCTGACAAGTTGTTCACGATGTATCGCAAGGGCGATCAAGATGTCGTGATCGCGCTGGAAGCGGCGACAGGCAAAACCCTTTGGGAATACAGCTATGATGCCCCGTTCGCAAAAGAATATGAGTTGGCGCAAGGGCCGGGGCCACGCGCTACGCCTCTGGTAGCTGGCAATCAGGTCTTTGCCGTCGGCGCGACCGGTAAGCTGCATTGCCTCAACAAGCAGACAGGTCGAATGCTTTGGGGCCACGATCTGCTCACTGAATTCAAAGGCACTGTTCGAGTTCGTGGTTACTCCTGCAGTCCGATTGCTTACAAAAATACAGTGATTATGATGGTCGGCGGCGCGGGTCACGCCATCATGGCGTTCAATCAGAAAGATGGTTCTGTCGCGTGGCAGAAGCATGATTTCAAGAACTCGCCTTCATCTCCTCTGCTCATAAACATAGACGGGCAGGATCAACTCGTCGCATTCATGTTCGACGAAGTCGTTGGCGTTGATCCCAACAATGGTGATCTGTTGTGGAGCCATCCGCATCAGACTGATTCCGGTCTCAACATCAGCATGCCCGTCTGGGGCGAAGGCAATTTGTTGTTCTGTTCTTCTGCTTATGACGGAGGAAGCCGCGTTATTAAGCTGACCAGAGCGGGCGGCAAGACTATGGCTCAGGAAGTCTGGTTCAATCGCCTGTTTCGGGTTCACTATGGCAACGTCATACGCATAGGCGATTATGTCTATGGCTCAAGCGGCGACTTTGGGCCTGCGCCATTCACCGCAGTGAATGTCAATACAGGGCAGATCATGTGGCGCAATCGCAGTTTATCAAGAGCCACTCTGGTTTCGGCTGATGGGCGGTTCATCATACTCGATGAAGATGGAAATCTCGCGATTGCCACTCCCTCGCCTGAAGGATTGAAAGTTCATTCCAAAGTAGAACTGCTGACGAACAATGCCTGGACTGTGCCGACGCTGGTCGGAACAAAGCTCTATGTGCGCGACCGAAAAATAATCATGGCTCTCGATCTGAGTTGACTCGCAACAGGAGGACGTATGAAGAAATCATTTT
>DATEKX010000462.1:0-6878 GCA_035277165.1 Blastocatellia bacterium
ACGGTCGCGGAACGGCTCGAAGAACTGAGCTACGAGGTGACGCGCGGCGTGGGGCGCACAGGAGTGGTCGGACTACTCGAAGGCGCGAAACCGGCTCCTGAAGCCGGTTCCGAGGCCGACACTCGCACTTTGCTTTATCGAGCGGACATGGACGCGCTGCCCATTCAGGAAGAAAACGATGTGGAGTATCGCTCGCAAAACGATGGAGTGATGCACGCCTGCGGTCACGACGCGCACGTGGCCATAGCGCTGGGCGTGGCGGCGCAAATGGCGCGAGAGCGCGCGAATCTGCGAGGCCGTTTGAAGTTCGCTTTTCAACCAGCGGAAGAAGGCGGCAAAGGCGCAGTCGCAATGATCGAGGACGGCGTGCTGGAAAGCCCAAAAGTTTCAGCAACCGTAGGGCTGCACGTGTGGAATAACTTTCCCATCGGAACCGTAGGCATCTATGCAGGCCCGATGATGGCTGCCGTTGACGAGTTCGAGCTAACCATTCAAGGTCGCGGCGGTCACGGCGCGATGCCTCAGCAGACCGTTGACGCCATCGTAGTCGCCGCACAGGTCGTCACAACGCTTCAAACAATCGTGAGCCGCAACGTTTCACCGCTCGACGCAGCCGTTGTGACCGTAGGCAAATTCACAGCCGGAAATGCGTTCAACATCATCGCTGACACCGCGCATTTGCGCGGGACGATTCGCACCTTCAGTCAGGAGACTAACGCGAGCATTCCCGAAATGTTTGAGCGTGTGATTCGCGGAGTATGTATAAGCCTCGGCGCGACTTATCAACTCGATTACAAACGGCAAACGCCTCCGCTGGTCAACAGCGAAGAAGTCTGCGAGATGGTCGCCGAATGCGCGGCGGAAGTGGTAGGCCGCCAGCATGTCATCCGAGATGAGAGCGTGCGCACGATGGGCGGCGAAGACATGAGCTACTTCCTTGAGCAAGTGAAGGGGTGTTACTTCTTTTTAGGAACCCGCAACGAATCGCGCGGTCTCACGTATCCGCATCACTCGCCGCGATTCGACATAGACGAATCGGCGCTCGCCACCGGCGTCGAGATCATGACTCGCGTCATCAGGAAATATCTGCAATAAGGTAACGACCCCATGCAATTTGTTGATCAAAAACTGGCTCGGCGATTGGAGTCAACGGATGCTTATGCTGGCGTCGAGTTTACTCGCGCACACGCTCGCATGAATGCAGATTCGATTGCGACCGCTGAACCTTTCGCCGGAGGCTGGGCCATTTTCGGAGGCGTGGATTCTCCGCTCACTCAAGCCTTCGCTTTGGGACTTGACGGGCCTGTCAGCGAAGATGAGATTGAGCGAATGGAAGAGTTCTTTCACAGTCGCAGGGCTTCAGCCGATGTCGAGCTATGCCCTTACGCCGACCCTTCGATTGTCCAGATATTCAAGGCTCGCAGTTACAGCTTGCTTGAGTTCTCGAACGTGCTTGTGCGAAAGCTCACGCCTGATGATGCGAACCTCGATTCCAGCAGCGAAGTCGTCGTGCGCAGGCCGGAGCCGCACGAAGTAAAATTACTGTCTGAGACTGTAGGGCGAGGGTTCTTTGAAACCGGAGATTTGCCGCCGATGATGGCTGATATGTTCGACACTTTCTTTCAGACCTCTGCTGGCACAGCTTTCCTTGCCGAAGTTGATGGCTCAACAGCAGGCGGCGGCGTTGTAATCATACATGAAGGCATCGCGTCACTTGGCGGCGCAAGCACGCTTCCCGAATTCAGGAATCGCGGCGTACAGACGGCGCTTCTTAAAACGAGACTCGCATTTGCTGCTCGCGCGGGATGCGAAATCGCAATGGTGACGACTATGCCCGGCACAATTTCGCAGCGCAACGTAGAGCGCCAGGGATTTCGCGTCGTCTACAGCCGCACGAAAATACAGAAGCCTATAATTTGAAATCTCAAATCTCAAATTCAAAACTACACGATGAGCATTAACTTGTGGCAAGGTGTTGTCATATTCGCCGCTGCTTTTGTTGCGGGGATGATGAACTCGGTTGCAGGAGGCGGCACGCTTCTTACTTTTCCCGCGCTCATCTGGATTGGCATGGACCCGAAAGCGGCCAACGTGACCAGCACGGTGGCGCTGTGGCCCGGCTCTTTAGGCGGGATGCTGGGATTTCGACGCGAGCTTCGCGACAGCCGTCGCTGGATGCTGTTGCTGACGCCGTCTTCGATTGCAGGCGGATTGATCGGAGCTTTGTTGTTGTTGCGCACTCCTTCGGAAACATTCGCTTCAATCGTTCCCTTCCTCATATTGTTCGCCACTGTACTTTTCGCCGCAGGAGAGCCTGTCTCTAAACTGCTGCGCCGCAAGAATCCAGAAGCAGATGAGAATCCAGAAGTCAGCCGCTCGTGGTGGATAACAGCAATCCTGATCCAGTTGTTTTCGGCTATCTATGGAGGATACTTCGGCGCGGGCAACGGCATAGTGATGCTCGCAGTTTTAGGATTGATGGGCCTGAACGACATTCACCAGATGAACGGGCTGAAAAATTATTTTGCCATGTGCATCAACTTGATTGCCGCTGTATACTTCATCCTGTGTGGGCCTGTGAAGTGGGGCGCAGCAATAGTAATGATCGCAGGCGCAATCGCCGGAGGGTACGGAGGGGCAGGCATTGCGCGCAAACTTGGTCGTAACTTCGCTCGCCGCGCAGTGATAGCGATTGGATTGGCAATGGCTGTATCGTTGCTGTTTCGTCGCTAGTAGAACAATCAATAATAAAACGAATCGCGGATTGAATTCGGGCATGCGCAGGATAACCCCCTTGCGCTATATTGCCGCTCACAGTTGGAGTCCTGCGACAAATCGAGATTCTGAAACTTTCTTTGCACATCAAGCGTCTTAGAGATGCCTGCCATATGTGTGCTTGAAATTATGTAGAAGTGTCATATAAGTAGCGGCCCGACGAAAGAGGCCGCCTCGCCCCTACTCACTACTTTTCGTGCCCGGACGCGAAAAAGTATTCTGTGCGGATAAATCTCTGAAGAAGGCGGACGAATGATAAACCAGAGCAAGCAGCGCGAAATTACACTGCGACGAAAGGGGCTGCGCGCGCAGCCGCTTTTTGTTTTCCACCTGAAAGCCCTTGGCTTTTGCTTCCTGTGGGCAACGATTTTCGCTCAGGCGGCAAACGGAGCCGAGTTGAACAACGACACGCTTCGCTTGACCCTGAGCGTCACAAGCGAGGGGGTGCCTGTGATTGAAAAAGGCGAATGGGTCGCCACAGGTTTGCCTGTGTTTACAAACCTCAGCACGCCCGACGGATTGAGCGCGTGGCTGCCTACTGCCTTGATACCAGGCGTGGGCGAAGCGAGCAGTCACGTCAGTTGGCACGTATTTGAAGGGCGTGATTTCTTCGTTGCCAAAGCGACTCGCGAGATTGCGAATGAGATGAGGATAAGCTGGGTGGTCGAGCTTGCAAAACAAGGATCATTGTTTCGCATGCATGTTCGATTGAAGAATTCCGGTCTGCAGTCGCAAGCCGTTGACTGGTTTCCTGCGTGGACAGCCACGTGGAATCTGGGAGATCAGGCTCGATGGATTCGATGGTGGGACTCTTTAAGCTTTAGCCCGTCAGAACAAAGTCTGTCGGAAAATGAAAAGGTCGATTTCGGAAGTCACCTGCACAGTTCCGATAATGCGCACAATGGCGTGAATCCTTACTGGGTAATCGGCAACAAGACATCGCGAATACATTTTGGAATGGAGTGGAGCGGAGGATGGGAAGCCAAACTCAAAGGCGTTGCCGATGGGATGACGTTTTCAGTCAGGCTGCCTCCCGAAGAAACGCAACTCGTATTGGGGGCGGGCGAATCCATCGAAGGCCCTGCCCTGATCGTGACGCCCACTAGCGAATCCGGTGACATGAATAATCGCTCTGCGTGGATGATGCAACGCTTTGGGCTGGGGCAAACTCTGTATGGCGGACCGCTTCCGTCTTTTCCGTTGGCATATAATCACTGGTATTCGATCAGGATGGACGTAGACGGCAAGTACTTGAAAAAACAGATTTCGGCAATGGCCCCTTACGGCTTTGACGCATTCATCGTAGACGCAGGATGGTACGACAAGGTCGGCAGTTGGCAACCCAATGAAGAGAAGTTCCTGCCGGGAGAGTTTCAGGAGATTCTCGCTTCGGTCAGAGATCAGGGGATCAAAACGGGAATCTGGTCGTGCCCGCAGTTCGTCAGCGTAGAAGGCTCTCTGGATGAGGGCGACCCGCCGCCCGATATAGAGCAACCCTTTTTCTTCAACGAGATTGCCAACGGGTACTTGCTCGATCTTACGGGCGCTAACTTGAAAGACAAGCTTACAAATCACGTAGAAGCGCTGCGCGCTCAGTATCAGATGGATTGGTGGAAATACGATCAGGACTTCTTTGTCGAACAGTCCAACGCGGGGTTGATGAGAAACGTTCTGACTTTTCAAAACGCGCTCAAGTCTGTGCGGCAGGCGAATCCCGACCTGACGATTGAGAATTGTCAAAGCGGCGGGCGAATGATCAATGAATTGACGCTGCTTGCAACTCAGATCAGTTGGCTCAAAGACGGGGGCGAGAACGGGTTGGATCATGCGAGGCAAAACATCACCACATCGCTCGGCGCTATGGAATTCATCTTTCCCTGGGCCGTCTTCAGATGGACGAACAACCTCGATGAAATGAACCAGAGCGATGATGAATTGACCAGATTTTATTGTCGCAGCGCGATGGCTGGAGTGTGGGGGATTTCTTCCAACCTTTCACAAATCGGAGAACATCAGCAAGCTGTGATCTCGAAAGAAATTGAAAACTACAGGAAGCTCAATCAAATCAAGCAGGATAGCCTCTACGATTTGCGACGCCCGCAAGATGGCGATGATTTTGCGAGCGTCACTTTCTATGACACTCTGCACAACCGGGCGGCAGTGCTCGTTTATCGCTGGGATCGCAGTGGCCCGTTTGAGGCCAATATCACTTTGGATGTAGAGAAGTCGAAGCGGCAGTTTCGAATAACTGATGCTGACACGGGAATCAAGTCAAAAGATCGCGGCAAAAAGCTGGTGAAGAATGGGTTGAGCGTTCCATTTAGCTCCAGCCGCATGTCTGCGCTGTTTTTTATCGAGCCTGTAAATTAAATCCACGCGGTTTTGCGGCAGAGGTTATGTTATCTCTGCCGCATTTAGAAGAAACGGTAATGGCCTATGATGCGCCAGGAAAACAACACGTCTTCGAGTTTCGCGCCTGCGCCGATGTTATGGACGACGTGAAACTGGTTATTGACTACCATACCGATGTGCAGCAACCCGTTTCCCAAATCCCAAGCCACAACATCGCCGGGCCGATAATCCTTTGGGTCTTGAGTTATCGGCAATGATTTCTTCATGCGGCTGAAATATGTCATGAGATTCGGCACGCGGCGATGATCTATGTTCGTATCGGGTTTTGCCAGTCCCCAACGTTTTGGATAAACAGAAAAGTTGCGCGCCATATCCTGATGAACTTCTTTCTGCAAATCAATGCCGCCTTTGCGAAACGCGCGGACTATCACATCCGCGCACACGCCTCTTTCAATAGGAAGGTCGCCTCCCGGATAATTCAGCTTCACATAAGACGGGTCGTAGACAGTTGTGTAGCGAGTTTGTTCAAGGGCGTTTTCTACCACGGGCTTTAAGGCGGGCGAAAGATCGGTCGAGACCACAGGTGGTTTCTCTGACTGCGTGCTGGCAGTGGGACTGCAAGCCATCGTCAAGATCATCGCTGCTAAAATTGCAAAGCTGAAAATTGTTTTGTTTGCATGCATAATCACACTCCCCGATGCTGCCCACCTGCGACGCTAAGCTCGCGACTGGCCTGACAGTTTGATAAGTTTAAAGCTCGCCGTGGAAATGGGTCAAAAAAATTCTCAAACCTTTCAGCCGCAAGTCCTGTCTTAATTAACGTATGAGGACTGCTTCGGGATTCAATTACCGAAGGAGGAAATATGAAGAGGTTAGTGAGCATTGTATTGTCAGCAGTATTTGTGCTTGGTTTAAGCATCGTTGCAACGGCGCAGACGCGTTACATTGACAGGCGCGAGCACAGGGAGCAGAGACGGATCAATCAGGGAATTCGCAGCGGCGAACTGACGCGCCGCGAAGCGATGAGGCTGCAGTCGCAACAGGCCAGAATCAGAATTGCCGAAAGGTACGCAAAATCCGACGGCCATGTATCGTGGCGCGAGCGTCGTCGCCTCGATAATATGCTCGACCATTCCAGCCGAAATATTCACCGTCAGAAGCATGATCGGCAGGATCGCGATTAGTAACACTTAAACAAAAACGAAATGACGAAGCGCATATTCCTGTTACGCTTCGTCATCTCGTTTCGCAAATTACCGGAGGACAGAATGAAGAGACTTGTTAGCGTTTTATTGACCCTTGTATTTACGTTTGGTTTGAGTATCGTTTCGATGGCACAGTCAACTACTCCAAATATTGACAAGCGCGAACGCCATCAGCAAAGCCGCATTCGCAGAGGCGTGAGGTCAGGCTCGCTGACGAGGCGTGAAGCTCATAGACTTGAACGCCAACAGGCAAGAACTCACGCTCAGGAAGCCGCTGCAAAAGCGGATGGCGTAGTGACCGGAAAAGAGCGACGCCACCTTCGTCGCAGAGAGGCGCGCACAAGCCGTCACGTCTATCGTCAGAAACACGACGCACAGACTCGAAAGCCGTAAGAGAATAGTCGAAGAGGCGGACTCGTTCGACTCGCACAAAGCCCGCAAAGCGCGATCAGAAAATTTCTGATTCTGCGTTTTGCGGGCTTTCAGATTTAATGAAGCGTAAATATTTTCTTGACTCTATACTTAGGTACAGGGTTTATCATAAAG
>DATEKX010000463.1:0-2389 GCA_035277165.1 Blastocatellia bacterium
CGCATCCTGACAAACATGCGAATCTACTGGGATCAGATTCTTGTTGACGATTCGGCAGGGAATGATTCCGTGCAGATGACTCGGGTCGATGCGACTGTAGCTGATTTACATTGGCGAGGATTTTCTGCCGAGGTGACACCCGATGGGCGCGAGCCGTTCGGGTACGACTACGCGCGCGTTTCGTCGCAATCGCCCTGGAAAACAGCGCCGGGCCGTTACACTCGCGAAGGCGATGTCAGACAGTTGCTCGCTCGCACTGATGATATGTTCGTCATATCGCGTCCGGGCGATGAGATAGTCCTGTCGTTCGACGCGACGAAACTGCCGCCATTGCCCTCTGGGTGGAAGCGCACGTTCTTGCTTTATGCCGATGGCTTCAGCAAAGAAATGGACATCAATTCTGCAAGCCCCGACGCAGTCGCGCCGCTGCCGTTTCACGGAATGAAAAGTTATCCTTACGCCGCGAACCAGTCCTATCCGATGACAAGAGCGCGCCGCCAATATATCGAGCAATACAACACTCGCATAGTTGCTGCGCCAGTCCAGAAGATTGAGGCGACATTTACAGAAACAAGGAGTCAGGAGCCGGAAATCAGAAGTCAAAAGAAGCTCAGATGAGAGCATTGGCTTTCGGCTTATAAAAAATCATGCAACACATTCGCTATTCGGTGGCCGCATGCCAGACCGATATGCCTAACCCCATAGAGCGCCGACAGATGCGCGCGAACACAGAAAGAATGCTTTCGATGATTGATTCAGCCGTGGCAGGCAGCGCGCCGTTTCTGCCCGTGCGGCTCGTCGTCTTTCCTGAATTCGCGCACGCAGCGCCGGTCTTTCCGACCGTTGAAGAGTTGATTCAAAAACTCGCGATACCGATCCCGAACGAGCACACAGAAGCGTTAGAGCAGAAGGCGCGCGAACACGACATCTACATTCAGACAGGCTCGATGTTGGAGGTTGACTCCAAATGGCCGGGCGTAGTTTTTAATACAACCTGTCTTATCGGGCCGCAGGGCGTGCTCTACAAATATCGCAAAGTGAACACGTGGATTCCTTATGAAGTGCACTCAAGCCCTCACGATCTGGAAGGCTACGACGAGCCTTTGTTTCCGGTAGCAGACACTCCAATCGGTCGCATAGGCTGCGCGATTTGTTACGACTGGCTATTCCCCGAAGCGATTCGCCAACTGGCGGCGGGCGGCGCGGAAGTGTTGGTGCGCGTCTCTGCGTATATGGACCCGTGGGGCGCAACAGAGCCTATGGACTGGTGGACTGTAGTGAATCGCTGCCGCGCGATTGAAAACACGGCTTACGTTGTAGCGGCCAATCAAGGCGCGAGCTTGAAGTTCTATCCGCCATACTCGTGGCCCGGCGGCAGCCAGGTTGTAGATTACGACGGGCGGTTGCTCGGGCAAGCATCGCCCGGCCCCGGCGAGCGAATAGTCGTTGCGCCCGTTGACATCACGGCTCTTCGCCACGAGCGAGCCGCGCGACGCGGTCATCACATGCTGGCTCATCTCAGGACAGAGGCTTATCCGGTCTACAACCAGCACCGCTATCCGCCGAAGATCGAAGGCGAATCAGTTCTTTCGTATGAGCGAAACAACGAGTTGATTGATGAATCGAAACGCTTGTTGGATGAGCCGCACGACCGTAATGAATAGCGTCTATGGAATGTCGGAAAAATTACTTTAGGCTGCGGTCGTTTACGTTGATTTCAACCGTTGAAAAGTATGGTTCTTAGAGGTATTATTTGTCCGACACACAATCCTACCTAATGGTACTTATGCCATCCCGCCAGGGATGGCTAATTGAAGGCTCGAATGGCAGGGACACCATTCGAGCCTCGCACTCTTCAGCGCGCGAAAATATCATCAATTGACTTTAAATAGATACGGTCATAGAATTTGACCGTCCACCGCAGGCCGAAAGGGCAACCGGCTTGAACGTCGAAGAGCTAAAACATATCTATCAGCAGAAGCGCGAAGCGATCCAGACCAGATTGGCCGAATTCGCCGAGGTAGGACAAATGGCAAGCGACGAACGGCTCTTTGAGGAACTCACTTTTTGCATCTACACGGCAGGCGCGAGCGCGCGTATGGGCTTGCGTTGCGTAGAGGCAGTGCGGCCAGTGCTGATGACAGGCTCTATGCGCGATATTCAGCACGCGCTTGAGCACAAGCATCGCTGGCCCGACGGGCGCGGCGCTTACGTTTACGAGACTCGCGAATTCCTGCGCGAGTGTTGCGGCCTGAAGATGCGCGAACTTCTTACCGGCTTCGCTACGCCGGACGAGCGGCGCGATTTCTTCGCGGCGTCGCGCGGCGTACGCGGGTTGGGATACAAAGAGGGGAGCCACTTTTTGCGCAACGTCGGGTTTCGTGGATAT
>DATEKX010000464.1:0-6898 GCA_035277165.1 Blastocatellia bacterium
CATCCACGACGCGCGATAATCTTTATACCCTACCGTGTACGGCGCGCCCGAAAGCCTTGCGACAATCGCCGCCGTAGACCCGCCGTGCATGTTGAAGGCAACATCGAATCGCTCGCGGCGCAATCTGCCAACGAGCCGCGCGCGCGAAGAGAGAGATTTTTCGCTGATTACAAGATTGTCCACGAGCGGGTGGCCGTCGAGAACCGGCGCAGCGAGAGGCTCGGATAAAACCGTTATCTCAATATCGGGTCGCCAGCTTTTGAGCGCCGCAAGACACGGCGTCATTAGTATTGTGTCGCCTATTGATCGCAAACGGACGAGCAGCACTTTTCGGACGCGCGACCAGTCCGGCATCCTTGTTTCTGGCGCTGCCTGTATCACTCTTCAATCACTGCCTCGTCAATGAGCATCACAGGGATGTCATCTTTTATCGGGTAGACGCGACGGCACTCTGGGCATTTCAATCCCGTGCCGTCGGGCTTCAACTCGACTTTCACTTTGCAGGCAGGGCACGCAAGTATTTCAAGCAATCTTTCGCTTACTGCCACCTCTCACCTCCTGTCACTAAGCCGAGAAGTCTAACATCCGGTTTGGATGACCGTCAATTTTTGCCCCTTTGTGATAAACTGAAACAGACATTCACGCGCAGCTAATATGGAGTAAAATCGTGAAGACATCTCTTGCTTTCAAAACCGCAGCAGGAATACTGGCGGCAATTCTTTTAATAGCGCCCGCTTTCGCTCAAAACGATGATGTCATAAAACTGAAGGCCGATCTTGTCACGATTGATACGACGGTCACAGACAAAGACGGCAACTTTATCCGCAATCTCAAGCCGGAAGATTTCGTCGTCTATGAAGACGAGCAACCGCAAAAGCTTGAGTTCTTCGACGCAAGCGAACAAGCCGCGATGACGCGCCCGCTCGCTGTAGTCGTTGCGATAGACGCTTCGGGCAGCATCAAGCCGGAAGAGATTCAGCGCCAGCGCGAGGCGCCCGAAAGTTTCATCAAACTGGTGCGGCCCGAATCCATCTTTGCGGTTCTCGCCTTCAACTCAGAGATGCGCGTGCTGCAGGACTTCACAAGCGACCCGAGAAAAATCAGTCAGGCGTTTCAAAAGATCGGCGAGGTGACAGGCTCGTCCAGAATTTTCGGCTCGATTGATCGCGCCGTTTCTATGCTGAAGCGAGCGCCGCGCTTTCGCAACAATCGTCGTCTTCGCCGAGTCGTCATAGTGCTGACGGACGGCTACGATAATGTCTCTCCGACGGATCAGGAGGATCTGATTCGTCGCGCCAACGATGCAGAAGTGACCGTGTATTCGATCACGCTTCCCTCTTATCTGCCGGGCGCGGGATCAAACAAGCGTATGATGACGCTGCTCGACGTGTCGCGCATAGTGCCTCATACGGGAGGCGCGGATTTTTCGGCTGACGTTGCGGATTTCACGCCCGTCTTCAAAGCGATTGCCGAAGAGATTCGGTCGAGTTATACGCTCTCTTATTATCCGCCCGATAAGAGCCGACGCGATGGCCGTGTGCATCAGATTCGCGTCGAATGCCGCAAGAGCGGCGCGATCATACGCACGAGCCGCACGAGCTATCAGTCGGCGGCGAAGTGAAGGCTAGCGAAAGCGCACGCTTTTGGGTTAACATTATCGTTTGCGCAACAGGCGAATTTGCTGACATGAGAGACTGCGGAAAACATTAATGGCTGAAAAGAAGAAAGTAGGAATGGTGAGTCTGGGCTGTCCAAAGAACCTCGTTGACAGCGAGGTGATGATGGGGCTGCTTGCGCGGCAGGGGTACGAGTTGACTACAGACTCCGAGTCGGCGGATGTGCTTGTCGTCAACACTTGCGGCTTCATTGACTCTGCGCGACAGGAATCGGTTAACACTATTTTAGAGATGGCCCAGTTAAAAGAGACGGGCAATCTGAAGCGATTGGTCGTTGCGGGCTGTCTGGTCGAACGTTATCGCGAAGAGCTTCAGCGCGAGATACCTGAAATTGACGCTCTCATCGGAGTGAATCAACTCAAGGAAATTGAGACGGTAGTCGAACCTTTTGGCCGCCGAAGCCTTCCCGTTTACAGCGAAGGCGCAAGCATGCCTGAGCTTTATCTTTACGACGAGACCACGCCGCGACTGCGCGCGACCGCGCCCTACACTTCATATGTAAAGATAGCCGAAGGATGCGATCACACGTGCGCCTTTTGCATCATACCGAAGCTGCGCGGCGTGTTTCGCTCGCGCTCGCCCGAATCAATAATTCGCGAAGTCGAAATGCTTGCCGCGCAGGGCGTGAAAGAGTTCGTGCTCATCTCTCAAGACACGACCACCTATGGCTCAGACCTCGCGTTGAAAGACGGGCTTGCGCAACTGGTGGCTTCGATTGCTGATGTGAGAGGCGTCGAGTGGGTTCGTTTTCTTTACTGTTACCCGACGGCGATCACAGATGAACTATTGCGCGTGATGGCCGAACGCCCGAACGTCTGCAAGTATTTCGACATCCCGCTTCAACACGCCAGCCGTCGAGTTCTTCAACGCATGAAACGCGGCGGCACTCGCGCTTCTTACGAACGCCTGATCGAGCGCATACGCGAGCGTGTGCCCGGTGTTGCGGTTCGCACGACCTTCATCGTCGGGTTCCCCGGCGAGCGCGAAGAGGATTTTGAGGAGCTTGTAGATTTCGTGCGCGCAGTCGAGTTTGATCGCGTCGGCGTGTTCACATATTCGGACGAAGAGAATTCGGCGGCGGTCGAGCTTGACGAAAAAGTTGACCAACAGGTGGCGCGCAAGCGCGAGCGCCGCTTGATGAAAGAGCAGGCGCGCATATCACGCCGAAAGAATCGAAAGCTTGTCGGCCAGCGCGTGAAAGTGTTGCTCGAAGGCAAATCGAAAGAGAGCGACCTGCTGCTTGAAGGGCGAATGGAGACGCAAGCGCCTGAAATAGATGGCTCGATTCTAATCAACGACGCGCCGGAAGGCGCAGACGTGCGACCCGGCGAATTTGTCACGGTCGAAATAACCGAAGCGCACGAGCATGATTTGATAGGCAGTATAATTTAGCCCGCCGCTCGGTCGCACTCACAACTCATCTTCACTACTTGATGTATGCATATCAGGAAAAAAACTTTTAGCCCCCTTGATAGGCTGGGCTATGTGATCGCGACCGGATTGGGAGCCGGTTCTGCTCCCGTAGCGCCGGGCACGTTTGGCGCAGCCGAAGGCGTAGTTCTTTTTCTTATCATCAATGCCATTGTAAACAACACGTTCACGCTTGCTCCCGTCTCGTCACTGATAACATTTGCGGTAATCAACATCGTGTTGTATGCGGTTGGCGTATGGGCATCGGGTCGCGCTATTAAGGTGACCGAGACAAACGATCCGAGCGTGGTTGTCATTGACGAAGTGAGCGGCCAGTTAATCGCGCTCACCCCGCTCATCGTTCGGCCTTCGCTGGTAGGCATATTCGTCGCATTCGCGCTCTTTCGCTTCTTCGACATCTTCAAGCCTTATCCAATCCGCAAACTCGAACGCCTGAAAGCCGGGCACGGTGTAATGGCCGACGACGCGCTCGCAGGCATATATGCCGCCGTGATGACGTGGTTGGGGATGCAATGGCAATTGATATAAGCTATCGGTGACGATGGAATCAGAGCGGCTCAGAGAAATGATCGAGCGCATAGATGTCGAAGGCCCGCCGCGCATTGAATTGATCAAGCGAGCCAAACCGAGCGGGCCGCGCGTAGGCATATTCGCATCGTCATTCAATCCCATAACATCTGCTCACGTCGAATTGATGCGCCGCGCAATCGAAGCCTGCTCGCTTGATGAAATGATTGCGCTTGCAGGCCTGGCCAACGCCGATAAGACAAGCTACGAGTGCGCGCTCGAAGACCGCCTTAAAATGCTTGCGCTCACGTTTGCGCATGACGCGCGAACATCAATCGGCCTTTCGTCACATGCTTTCTATGTTGATATGATTGACGCGCTCCGGCGCGATTACCCGCAAAGCGATTTGCACTTCGTCGTCGGCTTCGATACATTCGAGCGCGTGCTCGACCCGGAAGACCGCTACACTAAAAGATATCATCGCCGTTTCAATGACCGCTTAGAGGCGCTCGATTATTTGCTCTCGCGCAGCCGCATCGTAGTAGCCGCTCGCCGAGGCGCGGGCCGCGACGCGGTTCAAGCGCTTCTTGCAAACGAGCCTGAAAGATTCCGAGAGCGCATCTCGTATCTCGATTTCCCTTCAGACCTCGGCGAGCGTTCGGCTACCGAAGTGCGCCTTTCTTTGCGCGCAGGGCAACAGGTCACGCGGCTTGTGCCCGAAGCAGTCGAGCAATATATCCAGGAACGAGGACTCTACAAGTAATTATGTTGAAAGCAGAAATTATAGCTATAGGTTCGGAGTTGCTGACGCCGCACAGGACAGACACGAATTCATTGTGGCTGACCGAACGGCTGAACTCCATAGGCATTAACGTCTGTTTGAAAACGATAGTCGGCGACGACGAATCGCGGCTCGAAGAGACCGTGCGTGATGCGCTCAAACGTTCGGATGTGATTATCTCGACGGGCGGGCTTGGGCCTACGGAAGACGACATTACGCGCAAGGTATTCGCGCGCGTCACTGGCCGCCAGCTAATGCTCGATTACGAGATACTTGAACAGATACGCAAACGACTCACGAGTCGCGGCTACCAGATGACGCCGAACAACGAGCGACAGGCGCTGATCCCGCGCGGCGCAGAGGTGCTGCCAAATCCAAACGGCTCTGCGCCCGGAATTAAGATGGATCAGGAAGGCAAACTTGTAGTATTGTTGCCCGGCCCGCCGCGCGAGAACCAGCCGATGTTTGATGATTTCGTCATGCCTGACCTCGAACGGATGTCGCGCGGCGTGCGAAGAGCCGTGCGCGTGTTAAAAGTTACAGGCATTGGCGAATCGCAGCTTGATGATAAGATTGCGCCAATCTACGGCCAGTACACGAATCCGACGACGACGATATTATTTACCGATTCGGAGTTGGAGATTCATTTGACGGCTACGGCTGAAAGCGTCGCTCGCGCAGAAGAGATCGTCGAAGAATTGACCGACAAGCTCGAAGAAGCAATAGGCCAGAATGCTTACTCGACCAGAGGCGAGTCGCTCGAAGAAGTGATAGGCTTGCGGCTGCGATTGAAAAGATACACGCTGGCAACAGCCGAAAGCTGCACGGGGGGGCTTGTTGCCGAACGAATAACTCGCGTGCCCGGCGCAAGCGAATATTTCGTCGGAAGCATAGTGAGCTACACAAATCAGATCAAAACCGAATTGCTCGGCGTGCCTCAAGAAATGATCGAGCGATGCGGTGCCGTCAGCGGCGAAGTCGCAGAAGCTATGGCGCGCGGTATCAAAGAGCGTACAGGCGCAACCATTGGCCTGAGCGTCACGGGCGTTGCCGGGCCGGGCGGCGGAACTCAAGCCGTGCCCGTCGGAACTGTTTACGTAGGTCTGGCTGATGACGTGATGACATCCAATAGACGACTCGTGTTGTCGGGCGACCGCCACTTGATCCGGTGGCGAGCCTCTGCGGCTGCGCTCGAAATGGTGCGGCGGCGTTATCTTCTTTAATTATGGTTTCCGACTCGCTCGAACAACTGCTTGATGAACTCGATGAAGCCAAGCGCGGCTTCGGCACAGATACCGGCGCGCGCGTTGAAAAGCTACTCGCGCGGGTAGCGAAGCAAGAGTTTCAAGATGTCGAATCTCTCATTCGATTTCACGAGGCGCTGCTTTTTATTTGCGCCTATCCTCATAGCCGCAAAGCTCTGCAATTGGCTGAAGCCGCACTCGCGTCATTCGCCGATCATGTCGAGCGGCTTCGTTTATCGGGCGAAGACTTTACGCCATTTGATTACATCGAGTATTCAGGCATCGCTGGCACTGTGCTGCACGGAACTTACAGTTATGGAATAGCTCGATGGCTGGTTGATAAACATCGCCGAGCGGTCGAGGTTGATTGGGAGAGACTTGAAAAAAAAGAGCGGCTCGGTTTGATATTGCCGCGAATCGTTCCGCTTTTGGCAGAAGACTCGCTCGTCGAAGCCAACGTTCCGTACCTTGACTGGATTGGCGCGGCGAAAAAGCGCGGAACGAGCGACCTTGCCTGGATCATTGAAAGCTTTGAGCAGTCCGGGCTTTCAGAGAAAGAAAAGTCTACGCTTTATGATTCGCTTGAATTGTGGATTCGATGGGAAATGGGCCGAGCGCGAACGTCGCGCACGCTGAACAAACTGAGGCAACGCAAAATCTTTTATCACACGCAGCCGCTCATTCGTCGGAACGAAGTCTCGCTTGCCAGAGAAATAAATTCGCCTCTGCAGATGAAGAAGCTTTCGCCCACGGAAGGAAAAACCATTCTCGACATGTGCCGCGATACAACTTGCGTCAGGTATCGCGAGCTTTACGGCATCGCTTATGGCGACCCGTCGAGCGTCGTCGGGGTTGATGTCGGGCGCGGCGTTGAAATCTTTCTCTGGGGGCTGCCGCCTGAACGGCGTCTGCCGCTGCGCGCATATCACGCGGGGTTCACTTTAAAAAACGGAGTGCCTATAAACTATATCGAGGGCATTTCGATATTCGAGCGAATGGAGCTTGGCTTCAACACTTTCTACACATACCGCGAGGGCGAAACGGCCTGGGTTTACGCGCAGGCGTTGAGATTCCTGCGCCAACTGGTCGGCGTAACCTGTTTTTCGATTGATCCTTATCAAATCGGTTTCAACAACGATGAAGCGCTTGAGTCGGGCGCGTTCTGGTTTTATCGCAAGCTCGGCTTTCGGCCAACCAAACCGGCTCTACGAAAACTGACCGAAGCGGAAGAGAAAAAGATCGCGACCGCGCGCGAATAC
>DATEKX010000465.1:0-3532 GCA_035277165.1 Blastocatellia bacterium
TTCTACGCCTACCGGGTGCCATTCGCGAAAAGTGATCTGCCCGTCGCCGCCGCGACTGGCTATGGCGACGGAGCCGCTCTCTTGTTGCCCGCCGTAGACATTGTAAGGGAACTGATTATCTGTGCTGACGTGATAGAACTGCGCGGTCGGCTGGTTGTACCAACTGCTCCAGGACTGCCCGCCATTGACTGTGATTACAGCGCCCTGATCGGTCGCAAACAGAATGATCTGCGGGTTGTCGGGATTGATCCAGATGGTGTGATAATCATCGCCGCCCGGCGCGCCTCTGAAACCTGTGAAACTGCGCCCCGCGTCGGTTGAGCGCCATGACGCGATGTTGGCAACGTAGACGATGTCAGGATTTTTTGGATGGACTTTCAATTCGGCAAAGTCCGACCCGCGCCCCCAAAGCCGTGTGTCGCCGTTCATGCGCTGCCAGCTTTCGCCCGCGTCGGTGGAAGCATAAAGGCCGCCGAGTTGCGGCGCAGCATCAACGGTCGCATACAGTCGGCGTGAATCGCTTGGAGCAATGGCAAAGCCTATGCGCCCAAGCCCTTGCTCGAAAGTGGGAAGCCCTTTTGTGAGTTGTCGCCAGGTGTTGCCGCCGTCTGATGATTTGTAAAGCCCGCTACCTGCCCCCTGCCAAGCGCCGTTTTCCCACGGCCCCTGTCGCGCCGCCCACAGATCGGCATAGATGATTTGCGAGCTTGAAGGATCAAAGGCCAGCGCAATCGCGCCGGTGTTTTCATCTTTGTAGAGCGCCTTTTGAAAAGTTTCACCGCCATCAGTCGAGCGATATACACCGCGCTCTTCGTTCGCGCCATAAGGGTGTCCGAGCACGGCGACGAACAATCGGTTTGCGTCTTTAGGGTCAACGATGATTGCGCCTATCTGCTGGCCGTCGCGTAGTCCCAGATGCTTCCATGTTTTTCCCGCGTCGGTTGATTTGTACATGCCATCGCCGGTTGAAAGGTCGGGACGCTGCAAGCCTTCGCCGCTGCCGACATAAACAATATCGGGATTTGAAGGGGCGATGGCTAACGCTCCGATTGACCCGGTCGGCTGGTCATCGAATATCGGCGTCCATGTTTGGCCGTAATCGCTAGTCTTCCACACGCCGCCGTTGTTCACGCCGATATAAAAAACGTTAGGCTGACCGGGCACGCCGGTCGCGCCAACCGTGCGGCCTCCGCGATGCGGCCCGATCATCCGCCATCTCATTTTTTGATAGAGTCTGGGATTGAATTGTTGGGCGATTGCCAAAGACGACGACAGACCTATCAGTAATAGAACGCACAGGGCGCGCACTGCAATCACGTTTCACCTCCAATTGTCAGGGAGGCTAATCTAATCACCCTCACTTTGTCATTGTCAATTGCGCGCTCGAAAACAAACTCGGAATATTTTTCTGCCCGGCTGTCATTACTATGTGATCATCAATAGGAACTGGCGCGGCTCTGTTGCGCGATGGCTTCCCACGACAAATAAGGCTGACAGAAACGACGGAAATGATAGACTGAATTCGTAAGCGGATTGCCTGTCAAACTGGCGGGCTTCGGATTTGCGATTAAGGTGCGTTGAAGAGTGAAGCTCAAAACTAAATCGAGCCTCTTGCTCGTCGGACTTTCCTATCTTAGCTTTGTCAGCCTCGGCCTGCCTGATGGCTTGAACGGCGTCGCATGGCCTTCGATTCGCGCATACTTCGATTTGCCGCTCGATGCGCTGGGCGCGTTGCTTGTGATGTTCACGCTCGGCTATCTGGCGTCGAGCATGACGAGCGGATGGCTGCTTGCGCGAATGAGCGTAGGCACGCTTCTGGCTCTGAGTTGTCTGGCGACCGCAATCAGCTTAATCGGATATACATTTGTTCCGGCGTGGTGGATGATGGTCGCGCTCGGAGCGATTGCCGGACTGGGCGCGGGCGCGATTGATGCGGGCCTAAATACTTTTGCCGCGACCGAATTCAGCGCGCGAATGGTGAACTGGCTTCACGCCTGTTACGGCATAGGCGCGGCAACAGGGCCTGTGATTATGACCAGCGTGCTTGCGGCTGGCCGTCCGTGGCAGCGCGGTTATCAAGTAGTCGGCCTCTGGCAGTTGATGCTCGCAATCTGTTTCATAGTGACGCGCAAGTGGTGGCCAAAGCAGAATGCGACTGAGCAGACTTCCCCTTCAGCCAACCCACGCGCGGCTTCCAGTCTGAGCACACTCAGATTGCCCGTTGTGTGGTTGAGCGTCGCAGTCTTTTTCGTTTATACAGGTGTTGAGGCCGCAGCCGGAACATGGGCTTATACATTATTTACCGAATCGCGCGCAGTTTCGATGGCTACAGCAGGGATGTGGGTCAGCATTTACTGGGGGAGCTTGACCGTCGGGCGATTGCTCTCAGGCATCATTGTCGCTTTCGTGCCGGTGAGGCTTCTGTTGCGTTATTCGATAATCGCCATAGCAATTGGCGCTGCGCTCTTATGGCTTAACATCACAAGCCTGCTCAGTTTTCTTGGTCTTAGTTTGATGGGGCTTGCATCAGCGCCCGTCTTCCCGTCGCTGATTGCTGCGACGCCTGTTCGCATAGGCGAAGCGCACACAGGAAACGCCATCGGTTTTCAGATTTCTGCGGCAGTGCTTGGTCAATCGTTGCTGCCGGGACTGGTAGGCGTGCTCGCGAACCGTGCAGGTTTAGAGATAGTCGGCCCTGTGCTGTTGACCGCGTCTCTGTTATTGCTCGCGCTGTATGAAGCAATGACTGCAATGAGCGCAAAGATGGAGGTCATCGCTCAGAATACGGCGTGAATCAGGAGAAACGATGCCCAAAGAACATATCAACATAGAAGCGGCTGCCGTAGTGGAATAAAAAATCAATCTCGCGTACGCCTTAGCAGTTAATTGATTTTGAGATAACATTACGATTCTGGAGGCCAGGGATGCGAATACGGATTAAAAGATTTTTGGTTTTGCTCGCAGCGAGCGTTGCCGTCACTCAACCGATTTCAAGTTCGCCAGTCGGCAATAAACAGGCAGGCGCGGAGAAAATAGTTCGGCTCGACCCGCGCTTTGATAAGCTCGTGCCGAGCAATGCACAGCTTGAAAAGATCGCCGATGGCCATAAATGGGTTGAAGGGCCTGTGTGGAATCGCAAAGCGGGATACCTCCTGTTTTCCGACATTCCAAATAACTCGATCTTCAAATGGAAAAGGGTCGAAGGCGAGACTCTATTCTTAAAGCCGAGCGGTTACACGGGCGCGGCTCCATACGAAGGACGCGAACCCGGCTCGAACGGTTTGACCTATGATTCGAAAGGGCGGCTTGTGCTCGCAGAGCATGGCGACCGGCGCATCGCAAGAGTTGAAGCTGATGGCAAAAAGACCACGCTCGCTGACCGCTATGAAGGCAAGCGGTTCAACAGCCCGAACGACCTGGTGTACAAACGAAATGGCGACCTCTACTTCACCGACCCGCCTTTCGGCTTGCCGAAGCTTTTAAGCGACCCCGGCAAGGAGTTGGATTTCTGCGGCGTGTACCGCCTGTCAAA
>DATEKX010000466.1:0-3144 GCA_035277165.1 Blastocatellia bacterium
AATCCGACTTCGTTAAATCCGTTCGCGGGCCGGGCGGAATCAATCCTGTAAACAACATAAGCGGGCAGGATATTTTTCTCGGAATCAACGATGAGAACACGAGCAGCTTCACGCTCTCTAGTTCGACTGGGAACCAGAACATAACCGGCTTCGGGCGCTTCGTCATCACTAGGGGCGGAGCCTACTGCTACCTGCCCAGCATTACCGCGATCAATTATTTAGCCGGTTTGCCTAATCAGTGATTCCTGCAGGGCGCAGCGCAGCCATCGTTACCGGGCAGATTATTTACTGAAATATTTCAGGTCCGATGTCAAACTCTTTGTCCCAGCCTTCGTATACGACATCGGTTGCGCCTATTACATACCTGACGACCTTCCATTTATCCTTCTCTTTTTTTAATAGAGCGCATATCCAGTCGTCAAACACTCCATCATCTATCGCGCTTTGGTATTCGGTTCCCTTATAGCTCATTTTCTTTCCGCCGGGTTGTTGAGGGACGCCTCGCATGAAAGCCCAACCGCTTTTCACCTTCAGGTGATCTACTTTGAACTCGACGGATTTTTTCAGCGCGGCTTCAACAGGCGCGCGCAAAGCATCCATTATCTGTTTACGTTCAGGGCTGCCCGGTTTCGGAGTGTAAACAGCATCCTGAGCAAAAACCGAGAACGTAAACAAGACCGTAGCAAGAACCGAGTAAAATTTATGAGAGATTAACATACCGCGAATCATACATATTATTGGGCGATAGAATAGCGCGGTCTTCGCATTACTCTATCGCCCACACTTACTGATTTCGTTAGCGGCCCATCACATCAACCAGTTCCTGCACGGCGGCGGCTGAACGTTGAAGCGCCGACCGCTCGTCCGTCATCAGGTTGATTTGAATGATCTCTTCGATGCCGCGCTCGCCCAACTTCACGGGCACGCCGACGAACAGTCCGTTGATGCCGTATTCGCCTTCCAGATAAGCCGCGCACGGCAGGATTTTCTTCTTGTCTTTCAAGATGGCTTCCGTCATCTCGACCGCAGCCGCGCTCGGCGCATAATAGGCCGAGCCTGTCTTGAGCAGGCTCACTATCTCTGCGCCGCCGTTGGCTGTGCGCTTGACTATCGCATCAATTTTGTCCTGCGGCAAAAGATCTGGCAGCGGTATGCCTGCGACCGTTGAATAGCGCGGCAGCGGAACCATCGTATCTCCATGCCCGCCGAGCACGAACGCTGTGACGTTTTCGACCGACACGTTAAGAGCTTCGGCTATGAAGCAACGCATGCGCGCAGAATCGAGCACGCCTGCCATGCCGATCACGCGCTCTTTCGGAAGACCCGAATGCTTCAGCGCGACGTGACACATCGCGTCGAGCGGGTTCGATACGATGATCAGAATAGGGTTCTTTGAATACTTCATTATCTCGTCCGTGACCGAGCCGACTATTCCTGCGTTCGTCTTCAACAGGTCGTCGCGGCTCATGCCCGGTTTTCGCGCAAGGCCCGAAGTAATAATCACAATGTCGGAATCAGCCGTCTCTTTGTAGCCGTTCGTTCCAGTCAGCCGCGCGTCGTAACCTTCGACCGGCGCGGTCTCTGCCAGATCGAGCGCTTTGCCCTGCGGCATTCCTTCGATGATGTCAACCAACACGACATCGCCTAATTCTTTGTCAGCCAATCGCTGTGCGGCTGTCGCGCCGACGTTGCCCGCGCCGACGACCGTTATCTTTTTCCTTGCCATCTTTCCTCCAATGATTACGAATGTTCGGGACGCCATGCATGCGCTTCCCGAATTCAGCAGACCAAAGATTTTATATCAACCGTTGATAGTTGTCAGGGCGAGTTACTTATTCCTTGTCTTGTTGTATTCATCCATCGTCATTAAATAATTGATCCAGAGGTCGCGGCCATAACCGCATCCGTGCCGCTCCATATAACCGTTTCGTATTCGGCAAGCAGTCGCCCGCGTTCAGTAATCTCTGCCAACTCGGCTTTAGATGGCGGGCTGCTCCTCTGCGCTGAAGCGATAGAAGAGGACAACAGGATTGCGAAACATAACATGACAGCTTTAAGCATTGGTCGTCACCCTCCGACGTGAATCGTAGGCCGCCGTTCGGGGTCTTCTTCAGCCTGACGCAAGACTTCGTGAGTGACGGGCGCGGTATCGCCTTCGCCGAAAGCTATGTACTTGAAGATGTAGCTGATCGGGTTGCCCTCGCTCCATCCGAAGTAAGCGTGCGGCAGCTTGCCGGTCTTGTCGCGCAGGTGAAGCAGGAGCGCCGCAATCGCGTTAGGCACGGCGGCGCTCTCGGCGCGCAGCACCTTGTAGCCGTCAACTTCGATGCCCTTCACTTTCATCACGTCAGAAAACTCCGATGCGTCGCAGACCTTGACCTCCAGAAAAAGCACAGGGTCTTCTTTCGGAATGTGATTGTCTTCGCGCTGCTCTCTTTCTTTCAACTTGTATTCAAGCTCGTCCCCAGCCTGGCAGCGATTGGCAATGATGCGAATCTCGCCGCGACTCGCTTCTTCGATGAACCGCTCGGCTGCCTCGTCCATCTCGATCTTTTCGACGCGAAGCTCTGTTGTGCGATACACCCTCGACACGAGGGATGTGAACACGATTCCAACGATGAACATCGTGGCTATCTTGATTCCCTCGGGCTGTTCGATCACGTTCACGCCGGTCGTGTACACAAAGACCAGCGAGATCAGCACAAAGGCCACCTTGAGCACCCCTTTGGCCGAAAGCGTCACCGCGATGGCCGCCGAAGACATCAAGGCCAGTACGCCGGTCGCGTATGCGCCGCCCTGTGCTTCTACGTCTGCTTTGAAGAGAATCGTGACCAGAAAACATATGGCCGTGAATACGAGCACTAAAGGTCGCGTCGCCTTAGCCCATTTGGGAGCCATGCCATATCGCGGCAGGTATCGCGGGACGATGTTGAGCAGTCCGGCCATCGCCGACGAACCGGCGAACCAGAGTATGAGAATCGTGCTTAAGTCATAAGCCGTGCCGAACAGGTCGCCGAGATAGAAGTGGGCCAGGTATGCCAGTGCCCGCCCGCTGGCTTTACCTGCTTCCTGAAATTCCGTTTCCGGCCTGAATTCTTCTGCCGGGATCAAGACCGTTGTCACAAGGCTGCTGGCAATCAGCAG
>DATEKX010000467.1:0-5101 GCA_035277165.1 Blastocatellia bacterium
CTCCATGAAAAGGTCGTGGGGGTGTTGAGCGTCTACAATCGGCTTGCCCTTGAATGTCTCGCCAATCTGAAAAAGCTCCGGGAAGCCTCGACGCGGGGCAGTCCAGGGTTCGGCAGAAAACATTCCGCGCAGCATCAACCGACCGCCTCCGGCAGATCGCTCGGCCATCAGCATGAACCAGTTCTGCGATTCTGCTTTGTTGATTCCGCGCGGGCCTCCCTGATGATTGAAACCAACCTTCAAATCGCCGTGCGCGGCTATCATCCAATCGCTTTTCATCCAGTGCCACATAAATCCGGGCGAAGAGGCTGGCAGCAGGCTTGTGCCTGACCCCATCGCGTGCATGGATTTGAACGGCCCGCCGGTGACAGTAGTCATCATTGCGCTCATGTCATGACCCGAATGCTCGTCGCTCGCGTCATGGCTTGAAGGCTCGTCTTTCATCTTCGACATATCGTGCTTCGTCTCATCCTTCTTTTGAGCGGGCGCGCTTGTGTCGTGATGGTGTTCAGGTTTGGCTGGCGGTTTCTCTTGATCCTGTTGAGCGCTATGCTCGTGATGCGAGGCAGGATTTTTCACCTCGGATTCTTGAACTAATGAATTCGCTTGCGCTGTGCGCTGCGAAAGAATTGAAATGGACAGCATTGCAAAAAACAAGAATGCTGTCGCGAGTTTCATAGTGCGCCCGGCGCGAACGATTTGCGCTGGTCGCGTGCGATTGCTTCGCATACTACTCCTTCCCTTTTATGTGATAAGAGGTTCGACAAAAGAACTTGAGAGCACACGAGCGCCCTCAAAATGTCATACACAAATGGAAGGATTAGATTCTAAGTGTTGACAGTTTCGCTAGAGTGGGCGGCGGTCTGAAAGGTGTGGCTATTCTTATGAGAGACGGCTTATTAGAAAGCGACCAGAAACTGCTGTCAGCAAGCCTCGCCACGTCGAGATGTAAAAGTTGAAGCGATCTTGAGCTTGCGCCTTTGACGCGCGGCGAGAGCACGGTTGCAAAAGCGTGAATTTCACATTCGGGAATCTGGCTTTGGTTGTGCCGTTCCGGTTCGCTTGATCGAAATCGGATTTTGTTTGATGTTACAGATTGCTCGCTCTGATCTTTTTTCGCGTGGCAATGCGCGTGCGGGTCGCTCGATTGTGCGAGATTCGATTGAGCTACCGGCGAGCAACCGAACAGAGAGCAGCTTGTATCGCACACGGCTGAATAGAGCAATCCTGCAGTCAGGATGAAAGCCATCGCAATGGCTATGGGTCTGTTCAGTGCGTGCATATCGGTAGATTTTAACAGCACGCACTTGATCTCGCAATTAAAGGCGCAAGCGTGTTGCCTGCGCCTCTAATGTGAATATCTCTGTTTTGGAGCCGGTTGAACTAAAACGGTATCTCGTCTTCTTCAACCGCGCGCGGCTTCTGTCGCGCAGGCTGCGGCTTTCGAGCGTCGCGAGTGTCGCTCGACGGTGCTGCCGTAGCTTTTGCGGCTGCGGTCTGTGGCTGTTCAACGGTTTCAGATGCCGGAGATAAAAATTGAATCTCATTGCCGCGCACTTCGAGGCTCGTGCGGGTGTTTCCATCTTTATCAGTCCAATCGCGTTGAGAAAGCTGACCTTCGACGTAAACCTGCCGACCTTTCGTGAGGTACTGGCTTGCGACCTCTGCCTGTCGCCCAAAAAGGCTTACGCGAAACCAGGTCGTGACCTCCTGCATATCACCTGATTTGTCTTTGCGCCGCTCGGTCGTCGCCACCGAAAAATCACATATGGCCGTGCCCTGCGGAGTGTATTTAAGCTCAGGGTCTCTCCCTAAATACCCAACAATGATTATCTTATTGAAACTTGCCATGTTACCGGCCTCCTTTCAGTAAAGCACTGTATCATAGATGAAACAACGTTGCAAGAAAATAATATCGAAGGATTTTTCGTGTGGGCGAGAAAGCGCAGCTATGCATCCCGCGTTAAGTTTTCGGCCTCTAATAAAACGGGTATGAAAACAGTTTCACAGAATTTATCGAAAGAGCTTGAATTCCTTCGCGCGCTCGAAAAATTGTACGAGAACAACCACAGCGTCCGCGAGCGCGAGGCAACCGTAGCGGCGATTGTCGCTATGGAACGCCTCTTGTGCATAATCAACTGCCCGAATGATGATTCACCAAACAGCCTCCCCGTCGCTGCATAGTTGGACAGCATTCAGTCGGCATCAGCCCGAAGATATTTGATGCGAGGCGCTACTAGCCACGCGGCTATTGCGATAATGGCTCCGACTATCAGGTCAATGATGTAGTGCTGATTGAGAATGACTGTTGCGGCCCACATTGCCCCGCCGTAGAGAATCATCAGCGCAATTATCAAACGGCTCCGGTCTCGTAATGCGAGCAAGACTAGCAGGACAGGATACGCGCCGTGAAGCGAGGGGACTGCGGCAAACCACTGCGCCGCGTTCTTAATCATTCCTTGAATGAGCTTGCCGTCCATTGCTGCTGTCATGTCTGTTTGCGCGATAAGCGCTTGAGTGGGTTTTGCCATTCCGTGCAGGCTCACCCACCACGGCGGCGCAACGGGCAGCAACACATACAAAAGAATCGCCATAAAACTCATGACTGCAAACGCGAGCATATGTCGAACGAATCGCTCGCGGTCTTTCACGCGCGACCGGCCACGAATCCACAGCAGGGAGATCAGTAGCGGCACAGCGAAAATGTGTGAAAAGTAAATCAACTGAAATGCCCACGAAACGATCAGACCGAAAGGCTGGCCTGAGTATGTAGCAAGCCAGGCGCGCGCCGCGTGGGCAGGCACGTCGCCTCCGGCCAGCCAGCCAAATGCCCATCGCTCAACAAGGAAAGGGCTTTCAACCGACACGCGATCAAGCAACAGGGGTTGAAGCAATCGCAGCCTGTCATAGACAAGCCAGAACGCAATCAGCGGCGACCAATCCAGAAAGAACTGGCGGCCTCGTTCTGGAGCAAGCAGGGCCGCAGGAATCGTTGCAAGCAGAAACCAGTGATATGTGCGGGCGGTGTGAGTCGCAACAGCCAAAGCAAGGTAAGCAAATATGCCCGTGCACAAAACTAACTGCCACGTTTGAACTTTATTTCTGATGAAAGCGCTCGATGACAAAAATTCATTTCTCCCAGAGGGTTAATCCATTTACAGCAAAGGCTAAAAGCGAACTTCGTGCCACGCTATTACCCGCGAAAACCCTTTCAACCGGGCTTGTTTTACTGGTCAGCTCTGAGATGGCTGACTGGTTCAAGCGACAAGTGATGGCTCTTTGCTGCACCAACTGCAGTTGAGTTTAATCAAGCTATGGATTAAAAGTGAATATATGCCGCATATCTATGGAGTATTGCCTGTGCTTGAAGCTCTGCGTTCAGGGGCGCGGCGCATCGAGCGTTTAGTGATAGCCGACGGGTCGCGACACGAAAGGCTCCGCGAGTTGATCGAAACGGCAAAGCGCGCGGGCGTGCCTGTGCGCAGAGAGCCGCGCGCCGCGCTTGATAGGCTGACTGGCAATGCGAATCATCAAGGCGTGATAGCCATCGGCGCGGCTACAAGCTACAGAGACGAAACGGAGATTCTTGAGCACATCACGCCCGAAACTATATTAGTGCTGCTCGACGGCGTGGAAGACCCGCACAATCTTGGCGCAATCATTCGCACGGCTGAATGCGGCGGAGCTGCGGCAGTCGTATTGCCTGAGCGCCGCGCGGCTCACGTTACGGATGTTGTGGCGAAGACTTCAGCCGGAGCGACAGAGTATTTGCCGATTGCGCGAGTAACAAACCTAGCATCGTTTATCGAGCAATTGAAAAAGCAAAACGTGTGGGTCGTTGGACTGGAACAGGCAGGCGAAATGGGCTATGCCGATTACGATTACACGGGCGCCATCGCTTTGGTCTTTGGCGGAGAAGGTCACGGTTTGCACAGGCTAGTGCGCGAGCGATGCGATTGTATAGTTTCGATTCCAATGCGAGGGCGAATCACTTCGCTCAACGTTTCGGTGGCCGTAGGCGTCGTCCTGTTTGAAGCCGTAAGACAAAGAAGCCGGAAATCTAAATCACCCTCGAACCAGTCGCACTGAAACGTAAAGGACTGCCAGAGCCACGAGCGTCGCAAGGGCCGCTGCTCTTGATCCTGCGCGATTGCCCGGAGCGTCATCAGGCGAACCTGCGTGTCGTTTCGCGGCGCGCATGCTTGTGATGTCATGAAACAACATCAGCCCGACCATTACAGCCACGAGCATGAGTTTCCACGGCAGCCATATTGCAATCAGTCGCTCTACTTTATCGGGATTGAATAGATCGCCGTTGAAAATTTGGCCGATGCTGATCGGTGTATATCGCAGCACGAGGTTTCCGATCCCGGTCAGTATCAACACTACGATTGATCCCCAGCCGATCCAGCGGAAGCGGCGAGCAAGCCCGCGAAGTATTCGCTGCCGCTCGCGGGCTTCGTGGCTGACCGCAAACGGCACGACGACCGCCGCAGTGTAGATGAGGCCGCCAACCCAGACCGTCGCCATCAGAATGTGAATCCAAACATTGAGGTGATAAAGAGTCATAGCAGTTCACACGCCCGTTTCTCTTTGTTCTTCTATTTGAACGCCCTTTTCGCTTGCGGCAGTGTCCCTCGAATGCAGCGTGATGGCAAGCCCAAGCGCGATGAGCATAATCACGCCGCTGACCCAATAAACCGTTTTGCCATAGAACAAGTCTGTGTCTGCATCCCGGCTCAACAGCCAGCCTCCGAGCGCCGGGCCGAATACTCGCGCAAGGCTCCCGGCTGATGCCATCGCGCCGAGCACTCTTCCTTGAAATCTTGGGCTGACGCTCTTTGATGCCATGCCGTTCAGCGTCGGTGTAACAAAACTGTTGCCCATAGCTATACCCGTGCTTGTTAAGATCAAAACCAGCAGAGTCGCGCTCAACGGCAGCGCAAATAACGCTGTTGCAAATATGACCGTGCCGATTACGGCGAGCGTCTTCTCGCCGAAAGCTTTTACGAGTCGCCCAAGCAACCCACCCTGAATTATCGCGCCGATAACTCCGACATAGGTAAACATGTAGCCTGTGTGTATCGCGTCGAAATGGAAG
>DATEKX010000468.1:0-10580 GCA_035277165.1 Blastocatellia bacterium
TGAAAACTATTACTATTTGCATATTGAGCAAGCACTACAGTACCGCGAGCGGGTAAGCCCAAGACGCGACCCGCTCGCTACCGCAAAGGGGGGAGAGATTTTTAAACTCTCCCCGCTATGGATCAAACAAGCCCTTCACTCCAACCCACGTTAGCGTAATTAGTCAGGTAGAACCGCCTTGCTGCTTCATAGGCTGGATGAGTGCGAACATTCAAAAGGTGAAACGCCCATCGTTTCTTCGCCGCCGCTTTCTTGCCCCAAGATTTGAAATCACCCTGCTTGCTGTGGTGATCCCTGTGGCATCTTCGATGGCATGGCTTAGTATGTGTGCCGCCCTTGCTCTTGTAGACAGGGTGGTGGCGTTCTATCTTTTGGCGAGTGCTGATCGGCTGAGTGCAAAGATAGCAGGTCATATCTCTATGCCTCCTATCCGCAAGCCGCGCTCGCATTTGAAGTGGCCGCACTGCGAATGCTCGCAGGCTTTCTTGATGAGAACATCTGAGTACTGCTTGGAGCCTTGCCAAGCTTGTTGCTCGTCAAGCTGATGCTCAAGCTCAATTGAAAACTCGTGATAACCTTCTTCGGCCATTAGGCGATAAACTTCATCAAACTCATCAGGATCAATCGTGATGAGTTCATCAGAATAGACATTCTCCAAGTACTTATTGTATTCTGACATTGGTTTAGAAAACCTTTCTCCCTGCTGATACAGGGGGATATTCAAGGCTCAGGATGCGACCAACATCTTGAGCCTTTACCGTTTTAGCCTCTCTGTTGCTGTTGCTGTTGTCGGCGTGTGAGTGTCTTACTCAGTCGCGCTTTACGCTCGTCATAGCCTTTCGGGCTATTCCTTTAACTCCGATCTGACTGCTTCGCACTCTGTTGTCAAACATCAACGTTCGATATGTAATATATTACCGTTAATGGTATTATATTGCAAGGTAATAATCTCTTGTGCGGTAATATTTTTTATGGTAGTATCAGGGCATGGTTGAGCTAAGAATTCAGGAAGTGGCAATGAGTCGAGGCATCACTACCGCGTATCAGTTGCAAAAGGCTCTGGAATCGCACCCTGCGATGGCAGCTAGACTCTGGAAAGGCAATATGGACAGGATCGGGCTGCAAACGATAGACGCGCTGTGCGAGGCGCTGGACTGCGAACCAGGCGATTTGATTGTAAGAGTGAAAGCTCCGTCAGAGGGGAAGCGTAAGAAAGCAAAGCACTAGAAATATTGAATGTGGGACTATATGTGGGACTTGAGCGGAAAACCTACCAAACAACAAAAAGGCGAGTCATCTAACCCGCCTTTTGTCTTTACTTATGGATGGCCCCTGGAAGATTCGAACTTCCAACCAAAGGATTATGAGTCCTCTGCTCTGCCGTTGAGCTAAGGGGCCATATTTTAAATGATGCTTCAAAACGACGCTGGCTTCATCATGATAAGGTCGGGCGCGTTTTCACAAAGAGGAATCTTACTTGGCCGAAATTCGTAGTGTCAAGTTGAGACTCATATTCACTCTTCAACAACTCTCCTAGAGGCTGCTTGTGAAAAACTACCGACGCTTCTTTCTCTCCTTGCTTTTGCTGCTCTCACTATTTGCTCACGCAGCTATCGCACAGCAATCTGCTGAATTTCAACAAGCCTCTGCGCGTCTCGGCGGTTCCATATTGGTCAATGGTCGCGCTATGGATTACTTGCAAAATCTCACAGACAAGTTCGGAGGCCGCCTGACAGGTACTAATGCTTACCAACGCTCTGCTGAATGGGCCGCAGATCAATTTCGCACCAATGGAGGCCGCAAGAGCGATTGCCGCGCTTGGGCAAGCTCCGCGTCGTTCAATAAGGTTCGCTCTTTGGGGCGGAGAAGAGCAAGGACTGATAGGTTCCGGCGCTTATGTTCACGCTCATTCTTCAGAGCTTGCGAAATGCGTAGCCGCATTGAACACGGATAACGGAGCGGGACATCCAAAAGGATGGAAAGTTCAGGGCCGAGTTGATGTGAGCAATGCGATGAAAGAGATCAGCAAAACCTTGCTCACGGATTTGAGCGGCGGCGAGCTTTCACAGGCAACATCATTTGACACAGAGCACGGTTTTTTCATGCTCGAAGGAATTCCCTCATTCGACCTATTGGTTGACATGACGCACTACGGCGAGATTCATCACAAATCAAGCGACACGATTGACAAGGTCAACCCTCATGACCTCGCGTCAGGAACTACAATCATAGCCATCACTTCGTATGTGCTTGCAGAGAGAACTGAACCGATTGCACCGCGCCTGAATCATCAAGCAGTGAGTGAGATAGTCAGGAAAGCAAACCTCGAAGGATTTCTCAAAGCAACAGGCGCTTGGAACTGACCGGGTAGCCAGGAATTGCACGAATTATTCGTGCAATTCCTGGCTTGATTTTGCGGTCACACCTCTGGCTTTTCATTGCACTCCGGTTAGACTATGAATTGAAACGAGAGCTCGAAGATAGCGGCTCGAAATGGTGAGGTTTCGTTCATTCACGGAAAGTGCCGTCCTTGACACTATTTTGAGCCGTATGTTAAGTTTCGTGGCTTGAGTCAGCAGTAAATTTCTTATATGGGAGTCCATACTTTGCTCGCTAACGTTGCGCTCGCTTTCGCAGAGGGCGGTGGCAATATCATCAGCCCGAACGGCTCGCTCGTTTTTATTCTAGTCCTCTTTCTCCTGTTCGTATTCGTGATGAACAGGCTGTTGTTTCGTCCAATCGGTCGCGTGCTCGACGAGCGGCAGGTCTTGACCGAAGGCGCGACCAGTGAGGCCCGCGCAGCCGTCCGCCGTTATCAAGCAAAACTTGCCGATTACGAATCATCAATCCGGCAGGCACGTGCTGAAAGCTACAAAAAACTGGAGCAAGATCGCGCTGTCGCGCTCGAAGAGCGTCGCCAGGTGATCGAAGCTGCAAAACAAGAAACAAGAGACAATATCGAGAGCGCTAAATCCGAGATCGGACGGCAAGCAGGGGCGGCGCGCGCTGCGCTTGAATCTGAATCCAAACATATCGCCGAAACAATATCGCGCACAGTTCTGGGGCGCTAAAGGGGAGGTGGGGCTGATTGATCATTGATAACATTATCCAACCGGCCCTTGTGTTACTGGCCGAGCAAGCGGGGCAATCTAGTATCTGGACGAATCAACCTTTGTGGAGGGTGGTCAACCTTTTAGTTTTTGTCATCGTCCTCATTTACATCTTCCGTAACAAGATGCGCATAGGGAAGGTATTCGACGACCGCGCCGCCACAATAGTAAAAGAACTCGACCAGGCCAAACACGACAAAGAGGAAGCTCAACAAAAACTCGCCGAAGTCGAAGCACGCCTGAGCCGTCTCGATCAGGAAGTCGCCGAGATTCGAGAAGAAGCCGAACGCGAAGGCGCGCGCGAACGAGAGCGCATAAGCCAGACGGCTGCGGCTGACGCGGAAAAGCTGAAGCAAACGGCGCAACGCGAAATCGAAGGCGCTATGAAAGCCGCGCGAACCGAGCTTCGCGCATTCGTCGCCGAGAGTTCAGTTCAGATGGCCGAAAACATCATACGCCGCGAAATCCGCCCGGAAGATAATACGCGAATGCTGAACAAGTACATTGACGAACTCAGCGAGGTGAGCAAATGAGCGTTACCACAATTGTACGCCGCTACGCGGAAGCCCTCGCTGATGCTGCAATCGCCCACAGTCAAGTCGAGCCGATAGACGCGGACGTGCGCGCATTCGTAGAAGTGATGCGAAACAGCCGCGAGCTTTATGATCTGTTCGCAAGCCCGATAGTTTCACAGCGCGACAAAAGCAAGGTGCTTGACGCGATAATAAATCGCGTTCGCCCCAATCAGATGACTGCGAACCTGCTGCGCGCGATGCTCAATCATTATCGCTTGCACTATCTGAGCGAAATGTATGAGCAGTTTCGCCGCATAATAAATGAACGCGCGGGCGTCGTCGTTGCTGAAGTCACAACGGCTCAACCCCTCGCGCAGGCAGAGCAAGCGTCGTTGAGTCGCAGGCTCGAAGCCGTAACGGGCAAGCAGGTGCAGTTTCAATTCAAGACCGACCCTGAATTGATCGGCGGCGTCGTCACGCGCATAGGTTCTGTCGTTTACGACGGCTCAGTGCGAACGCAGCTTCAAGAGATTAAACAACAGTTGAAACAAGGCGACAGATAGCATTTCAAAGTTCGGATTTGAAATCTAAAAGAGGAAAAAGATGGAAGGAATTAGAGCAGACGAGATAAGCAAGATCATACGCCAGCAGATCGAAGGCTACAGCGCGAGCGTTGAAGTGACCGAAGTAGGAACGGTCATACGGGCTGGCGACGGCATCGCCGAAATATACGGACTTGAGCGAGTCATGGCGGGCGAGTTGCTCGACCTGCCGCACGAAGTCGCGGGCATCGCGCTCAACCTCGAAGAAGACAAAGTCGGCGCGGTGTTGTTCGGCAATTACGAAAAGATTAAAGAGGGAGACGAAGTCCGCCGCACCGGCAGAATCATGTCTGTGCCTGTTGGCGAAGAACTGATCGGTCGCGTTGTTGACCCGCTTGGCCGACCGCTCGACGGTCGCGGCCCGATTGATACGGGCGGCAAGTTCAATCCTCTCGAAAAAATCGCGCCCGGCGTGATGGATCGCCAGCCCGTGCGCGAGCCTATGTTGACGGGCATTAAGGCGATTGATGCGATGGTTCCCATCGGGCGCGGCCAGCGCGAACTGATCATCGGCGACCGCCAGACGGGCAAGACCGCCGTCGCGCTCGACGCCATCATCAACTCGAAGGGCAGAGACCTGATCTGCATCTACGTCGCGATTGGGCAGAAAGAATCTACTGTCGCGCAGGTTAAGAAGACGCTCGATGATTTTGATGCTTTCAGCTACAGCATCATCGTTGACGCTTCGGCATCGAAGCCCGCCGCTATGCAGTACATCGCGCCTTTTGCCGGTTGCTCGATGGGCGAATATTTCCGCGACCGAGGCCAGCACGTTTTGTGCATCTACGACGATCTATCGAAGCACGCGTGGGCGTACCGCTCTATTTCGCTGCTGCTCAGGCGACCGCCCGGACGCGAAGCATATCCCGGAGACGTATTCTATCTGCATTCGCGATTGCTTGAGCGCGCGGCCAAGCTGTCAGACCCGCTTGGCGGGGGCAGCCTCACGGCGCTTCCAGTGATCGAAACTCAAGCGGGCGACATCTCCGCATACATCCCGACAAACGTCATCTCGATTACTGATGGTCAGATATTTCTTGAAAGCGATCTGTTCCATCAGGGCATTCGCCCCGCGATCAACGTCGGCAACTCTGTAAGCCGAGTCGGCGGCTCTGCGCAGACCAAAGCGATGAAGCAGGTCGCGGGCACACTCAGACTTGATCTGGCTCAGTATCGTGACCTTGCAGCGTTCGCGCAGTTCGGCTCTGATCTCGATAAAGCGACTCAGGCCCAGCTCAATCGCGGCCAGCGTTTGACCGAGATGCTCAAGCAGCCGCAGTATTCGCCATTGCCCGTCGAGCAACAGGTGATTGCGCTCTGGGCAGCGACTAAGGGATTCCTTGACGATATCGCAATCGAGAATGTGAAGAAGTTCGAGCAAGGGCTTCTCTCGTTCATAGAGAATACGAAAAGCGGATTGCTCGAAAAGATACGAGATCGCAAAAAGCTTGATGAAGAGATAGAAAACGAATTGCGCGAAGCCGTGACGGAATTCAAAGACCGCTTCACGGCAGAAGCGCGTTCGGCTTCCGTTTGATCTTTAGATTATGGCAAACCTTCAAGACCTTCGCAGACGGGTTCGATCCGTCCGCAATATGCAAAAGCTCACAAAGGCCATGAAAATGGTCGCGGCGGCAAAGCTGCGCCGCGCGCAAGAGCGCGTGGTCGCGGCTCGCCCTTACGCCAGCACAATGATGCGTATGCTTGGGCGGTTGGCCGCGCGAGCGGGCGATTATCATAACCCGCTGCTCGACCCGCGAGGCGACGAGCATTACGTCCTTGCGCTGATTACTGCCGACAAGGGATTGTGCGGCGGGTTCAATACCAACCTCAATAAAGCTGCCCAGCAATTCATCCGCGAGAATCAAAGCAAGAAGGTCGAGATGGTAGCCATCGGGCGCAAAGGCCGGGACTTCTTTCGCCGCCGCCCGGTTACGCTGTTGCGCGATTACATCAACGTCACAGCGCGCGCGGTCAATCACGAAGACGCCGCTGAAATCGCGCGCGACCTGATGGAGATGTACACCGCCGAAGGCTCGACCATTGATCGCGTGTTTGTAATTTATAACGAATTCAAATCCGTCCTTTCGCAGCGCGTCGTGGTAAAGCAGTTGTTGCCGATTCCCACGGAAGAATTAAGTGGGGAAGGCGCTGCCAACTTTCAAGGCGGGCTGGCGACTGTCGCTCCGCAGGCAGGCGGACAGGGCGAAGTGCTGATTGATTACCTCTACGAACAACCGCCCGCTCAGATATTCGAAAGCCTGTTGCCGCGCTACGTCGAAACCCAGATCTTCTATGCGCTGCTGGAATCAATCGCAAGCGAACACGGCGCGCGAATGACCGCCATGGATTCCGCATCGAAGAACGCCGGAGAAGTCATAGATACACTGACGCTCAACATGAACCGTGTGCGTCAGGCTTCGATCACGCGCGAGATCATCGAAGTCGTGAGCGGCGCGCAAGCCCTCGAAGGCTAACGGCTCAAGACAAAAGTAAAAAAGACTAAAGGCAAAAGTGGAACGCGACTGCTGAACTTCTCTTTCTACTTTTGCCTTTAGTCTTTTTACTTTTGCCTTATCTGCTAAGATAAAATTGTATGGCCGAGAATATAACGACTGCCGGAAGTTCGCTCGCGACAAAAATTCTCAAGTACTGGCTGCCTGTTTTATTTATGATAGGCGTAATGTACTATGCCTCGACCGATGTCTTTTCGGGCGACAACACTCGCGGCATTATTGAAAGAATTGTGCTCTGGCTTCGTCCGCATACGAGCGCGCGCGGGCTGATGAAGATCAATTACATCGTGCGCAAGATGGCGCATTTTGCGGAGTACGCAATACTGGCCGGACTGTTGTTCCGCGCATTTCGCGCCGACTCGATTTTGCGCTGGCGCGTGCGTTGGGCTCTCTACTCTTTTGCCTTAGCCGCAAGCTGGGCGTTGCTCGACGAGTTGCATCAAAGTTTCACACGCACTCGCGGCGGCTCTATTTATGATTCGCTGCTCGACTCTGCAGGCGCGCTGTTCATGCTGGTTATGATAGCGCTATTGACCCACAGAAAATCACTCCGTCCGAACAACGCCAATCTTTTCAAGAAGCCTTAGATAATCGGCAACGTCTTCGACAGCGATTGGGCCGTAGACGGCGGCCAGATAATCGCGAATAGCCTGTATGCTGCGCTTGCCGTCCACGAGGTTCAATATCTCGTAGAGGATTATATCGCCTTGCGGCAGGGCGCTTATCCGTTCGACTGCGCGGAGGTCGCCGTTCGCTCTTTCCTCGACATAGTTGTAGTAGTAGACGCTCATCGGGCCAGTGACTTTTCGCACAGGCACACGTTTGTAATCGCCGCTGACCGAGCGCGGGCGCGACGCATCTTTCGGATTGCGCGGTTTCGATTGCTCTTTTGGTTGCTCTTTTTGTTCGAGTGTGAAAAAGATGCGATTGCCTTTGCGTTGTTCTGTGAGCCTTCCGGTCAACACCAGCCACGCGCCGCTCAGTTGATCTACAAGTCCTTCGACTTTCGTTTCAAGGGTCTTGTCACCGGGCGCAAACGCGAGCACTGATGCGATAGTCTCTGCGTCATTTTCGAGCGAACGGGCGATAATGTTGCGCGCCTCTTCGTCGGCATCTTGAACGCCGCTTGTTTCAACAGCGCGCGCCCTTTCTCTTTGCTTCGGAACGCGGGCCAGCGCGCGAGCGAAAACTTCGTCTGCAAGGCGCGAGGCTTCACGCGCGCCCGCGCGCGCAAGAAAATAGCCTGCTGCTGCGGCGATGAACGACGAGCGCTTCATTTTAGTCGGGTCAATATTTGCGGGCGTGTCGTTGTTCGTGTGTATGAATACGTCAGGCCAGTCGCGCAAATAGATGGCCGGGATTCTGAAAGAACCTTCCTGATAAACGTCGTGGTCTGACCCCATCTCGTAAGGCGTGATGTCTGCGACGAAACTGTCTTTGGCCCCTTCGGGCGAAATGAGCGCATCCTCGAAACCGGCCCCGGAAGCCGCTTTCAAGGCTCCATTGATTGCGTACTCTGCAAAAGTATCGGCTACGGTGTTGACCGCGCTCGGAAGCGATGCGGGCGTGTGCGTCACGTGCAGAGTTGATTTTGTGATCGCATAGTTGCCGCCTACCATGTCGCAATGAACAACCGCTTTCATTCGGCGAACGATGTCGGGATGCTCTGCGAAATAAGCGACAGTGCCGTTGATTTCAGGCGGCCAGATGAAGCGAATCGTGCGGCGCGGTCGTTCAAGCTCACCACGCTTGATCAGTGTTGTGAGCGTGCGCGCGACTTCGAGTATCGCCGCTGCGCCCGAAGCGTTGTCGTTGGCTCCCGGTTTTTGATGGCACAGGTGACAGGAAAAAACTATTTCTTCATCGGCCAGATCAGAGCCGGGAATAATTGCGGTCACGACTTCATAGTTGCTTGCCTTCATCTCTGCTTTCACTGCGGCGTGAAGCGTGATCTGTTCGCCGCGCTCAAGTCGCTCGCGATACTGGCGCGCGCGGCGAAGCGAAATCATGAAAGCGAATTTGTTGTCCGCGTTGTACGGCGATAGATGCCCCCATCGCACGTTGTCCACATAATCACCCGACCAGCCCGTAACTTGATTCTGCTGATAGCTCAAGATGCCAGCCGCGCCGCGTTCGTCGCAGGCAAGCTTGTGAACATCGGCGACGCCTCCGCCTGCCAGTACGATGCGGCCTTTCACCTCTTTGCCGTCATAGTCTTTGGCCGACGTGCCTGCGCCAACGTCTACGAGTGTTGCACTGACATCTGCGCTGCGGGAATAATCAGCGAGCGCAACCCGCATCTCGTCGTAATCGGCGACCTTCGTTTTATTAGGCTGCACTTCCCACAATTCTCCGCTCGCGGCTTCCCATCCCGGCGTAGACTTTAAGGTGTGATAAGTCTTCTGGCCGTCGGCAGGGAAGCGCTCGATTTCGACATGCTCAAGCCCGAACTCTTTGGATTTTGAAGCGATATACCCAGCCGCGCGCGAAAACCCGGTCGATGCCTGCACGCGATGATTTCGGGCAAGTTCTGTCACCGTGTCTTTAGCAATCAAGCCGTTGATCTCTGCGGCGAGCGCGTTTATTTCTTTGTCTGAAAGCAGCGCAGTCTTGTTGTACTGATTATCGCGCGACTGCCCGGCGAGAATTATTAATGATGCCTGATTCAAAAGAAGCAGAACGGCAAAGATAGGGGCAAGCTTTTTCATCAAAGGAGCCTCGCGGTTTGAATTACTGATTGTATTTATTCAGCCCGATTTATCGGGCTTCCCGAAGGGCAAATAGGCCAGCGCTTTTAGCGCTGGTTTGCGATGTTTGATTCTGTAAAGGCTAAAGCCATTCGGAAAGGACGTTAAAACGCCCTCACTATAATCCCATCGCTTTCTTACCAGCCGTAAAACGGCTGGCCTATTTGCCCTTCGGGAAAGCAGCCTGAAGGCCGCTAATTCATTAAATGCGCTTTCAACGCCAATCAACCGCGATTCACTACTCTTTGAATCGCGGCTGACAAATCATTTTTGAATTGTTCGAGCGATAAAACTATACAGCGCCGGATTCTATTTTTTCACGCTTGCTGCGCGTTTCAGGCTCGCTCGCGCTTGCCCGATAGCCATCGCCACAGCATACGAGTAGCCGCAGAAGTAGATAAGCAAAAATGGAATCGTGCCGAATGTGTGGCTTTCAATCGCGTATACTATCGTCAATAGAAAGTAGATTGCGAAGAGCAGTTCAAGCCATGGCAGTTTGATTCTGCGGGGCACATAGCTTTTTTTCACCCACGTCTTGTCGCTCGTCTCTTCTATGCGGTACTTGGGAGTCCGCACGAAAGGCGTCTTCACCCCGAGGATCGCTTCCATCACCGCGCGAGCGTTCGAGAACGTAAGCGCGATGCCCATGCTCATCACAAACGGTATGTATTTTATTGATTGCTTCCACGTCTGCGGATGCAGATGCCGTTGCGTGACAAGGTAGTAGACTATCACCGAAACGGTCGAGAATGTCAGAATCGGAACGTCGAGCAGAAACAGGTGAAACAGCCCTTGATTGTAGCGCACTATCAATATAGGCAGGTTGATAAGCGCAAGCACGATGACGAGCGGCGCGGCGAGATTTCCGGTCAGGCGGAAGAACTGTTCGAGCTTTGCGCGGCGCGACAGTCGCGGGTCGCGCCACATTCGGCCCATCAATTTGATTCCTACCTGTATGACTCCTTTGGCCCATCGCTTCTGCTGCGACTTGAAAGCGTTTATTTCGACCGGCAGTTCTGCGGGCACATCTTCATCCATCAAGTAGACGAAGCGCCAGCCCATCAGTTGCGCGCGATAAGAAAGATCAGTG
>DATEKX010000469.1:0-6205 GCA_035277165.1 Blastocatellia bacterium
GGCGAGTTCTTTGAACCCTTTGACCTGATCTTCTTCTTCGCCGCCGACCTCTAATTTGTACCCGGACGGCAGCCCGTCCGATATTTCATTAAGCCGCGAGCGCGCGGCGCCCATTATTTCGGAAGGGAGCACGCCCGTTTCGGGTATGCACGAAACGGTGATCGTGCGGAATTGATTACGGCGGCGGAACTTCTCGGTTTCGGTGCTGTAGGCTATCGAAGATACTTGCTGTAGAGGAATCTTCTGCGTCCCCTGCGAAGAATAAACGTAAAGATTTTTGATGTCGCCAAGTTGAGCGCGTTCGTCAACACGCATTCTTACGACAACAGGAATTTGCTTATCGCCTTCGCGCAGTGTCGTAACTTCTACTCCGTTCATTCCTGCGATGGAGGATGCGGCTACGTCGAGGTTTGATATTCCGGCCATGTTCGCTCGGTCAGAATCAATCTGAAGCTTCACGGCGAAACTCTCATCTCCCCAGTCATCGCGCACGCGGGCAGCTTGCGGAATTGAACGGAAGATGGCCTTCGTCTGTTCGGCAAGACTGCGCAGCGTCGCCATATCATCGCCCGAAATGCGTATCGAAACCGGAAGCCCACTCGACCCGCCCGATTCAAGCTGGCGAATATCTATTCGCGCTCCGGCAATGCGCGTTGAAACCGCTTTTTGTATTAAGCCGACCAGATGACCCGTGTCATGCTTGTCTGTGACCTGAATTATTATCTGAGCGTAATTCAACTGCTGAAGCTCCGGGCTTATAGAAAACCAGAAGCGCGGCCCGCCTCCGCCTACGAAAGTGGTCAACGATTCCAAAACCTTGCGCGGATGGCCGTCCTCCGGGTGCTCTTTCCCATACTCTGCGGTCACTTCCTGAATTATCTCTTCCGCTTCGCTGGCCGCTTTATTAGTCTCTAAAAGCGGCGCGTCTTCCGGCAGCCATACGTCAACGTATGAAAGGTAGGAAAGGTCTTTCGGGAGGTATTGCGTTTTGAGCTGGCTCATGAAAAATCCGCCGAGCGCGAGAAAGACCAGCGACATTCCCAGCGCGCGCCAGCGATGATTAATAGCCCATGTGCCTATTCGATAGTACTTGGCGGCAAAGCCTTTTTTGCGTCGCTCTTCAATCGGCATTTCAGCTTTCGGTTTGAGCAAGTAGTAGCCCAGCAGCGGAATGAATGACATCGAAACAAGCCTGCTTGCCACGAGCGAACAGGCAAGCACGATTGGCAAGCTGTACATGAATTTTCCCGTATCGCCGCTCAACATCATGAACGGGAGATACGCAACGATATTTGTTATGGTCGCATACATGATGGCGGCTGCGAGCTTGGTCGGCCCAAGCCACGCCGATACAATAGGCGGATGGCCCAGCGCGAGATCGCGTTTGATTGCGTCTCCTGCCACTACGGGGTCGTCTACCAGAAGCCCGAGCGCGATTATAAGCGTCGCGATAGAGACTTGCTGAATGTCTATGCCGAGCATGTACATCATCCCGAATGTCATCGCCAAAGTGAGCGGAATCGAGAACGCCATCAGCAACGCAGACCGCCATTCCCAGAAGCCTACAAGAGAAACAAGGACGACCAGAACAATCGCTTCATAAAGACTGTTCATGAAGAGGTGAACATTTTCCGTTACCTGTAGCGGTTGGTCGGAAGTTCGAGCCATTATAAGGTCTTCGGGCAATCGCTTCTTTAAGTCCGCAAGCGTGGCGTCTACTGCTTCGCCAAAGTCGCCGATCTTCTCGCCCGCGCGCATCTGAATCGAAAGAGTGATTGCGCGTGTGCGATTCCAGTTTCCTTCATTGTCTCGCCAGGTGAAAAAATTCAAATAGCGAGCGGGGGAGTTATAGCTGCGAACCGTGTCCACAAGGTCGCGCAGATAAACCTGCGCGCCACCGGCGGATGCGCTTATCACGACATCGCCGATTTCACGCTCGCTTTTAAACTCGCCCGATGGATCAATCGTCAGGTTCTTTCCTTCAACCTGCACCTGGCCTCCGGGCACTGTGATATTTCTCGCTTTAAGAATGTCTTGCAGAGTGCCCGATTGAATGCCGTAGGACGCTAAACGTTCCTGCGAGTATTCGAGGTATATTTTTTCATCAAGAATTCCTGAGCGAGTAACTTTAGAAACAACAGGTATAGTCTTGATCGTCTTTTCAATCGCGTCGGTGAAATCGTCCATCTCGCGATAGCTGTACTTGTCGCCAGCCGCCGCAGTCATCTTTGCCGTTGTCTGATTCGGGTCGCGAATGATTATGGGCTGCCAGACATCAGGGTCAAGTTCCGCTTCCTGCGCGCGCTCCTTAAGAAACTGCTGCATGTAGCTCAGAACTTTTTCATCGCTCTCGCTCGAAGCGCCATCAAGACCGACAAAGCCTCCTCCCTCGACCAATCGAATGTCTTGAGCATAGCCTGCTTCTTTCGAGAATCGAGCGAACCTGTCCAGACCGTTGCGCACCAGCCGAGCCGCGATTGATTGCGGATAATTTAATACGATTGTGAATCGTGGATCATCGCCCGACTGCGCCTGTGCTCTTGTTGTTTCTATTGCTTTTTGAACGGCCCTGGCTCGCAGAGCAATTTCAACATCGCTCGCTTTCGGGCTTGCGACCGTCAGCATCAGTGCCGCAGTGTCGCCAAAATCCTTAATGAAGTTGATCGGCCCCGCGCCATCAGGCAAATCATCAATGCCGTCGAGCTTGAGTTTTACATCGTCAAGCTCTTTTGCGCTGTCCTTTATTTCTTCGTCAAGCTCAAGGTAAACGACCGATATGCTCGTGCGCGAGATAGATTCGATCTTTATTACTTTGGAGTTTTCTGCAATCTTGGATTCGAGCTTTCTGGTGATGAGGTTTTCGATCTTTTCGGCGCTCGCGCCGGGCCAGGGCGTCAGCGCCACTGCCACGCGCACGGGGATGTCAGGGTCTTTGCGTTGCGGCATGCTGAAGTAGCCGAAGATTCCCCATATGCATGTCCCTATGAGCAACACCCACGCGATGTGCCGAGTCTCTACAAAGTATCGCGCTGTGTTGTGAGTGTGTTTGATTACCTCTTCGTCGCTCTTACCGTGTGACATAAGACCCTCGGATTATGGAATGATCTGCACTCGTTGACCGTCCACGAGCAATGTGGCTCCGGTCGTGATGACGCGCTCGCCGGATTTCAATCCTTCAATGACGGCAACGGTGTTGCCATAGGCTTCACCAAGCTTCACGTTGCGGATTCGGGCGCTCTGCTTGCCGCTTTGTTCTTCGATAACGAAGACGGCATAGTTATCAGGATTATCCTTTGACTTGACGATGGCGCTGAGCGGCACTACTGGTGACTCAACCGGCGCGCCAGTTTCTTCGAGCGAGAGTGAAACGATCATCCCGACTTTCAGCAGGTTCTGTGGATTAGGGATAGTGACTTCGACTTCAAAAACGCGACTCTTTGCGTCGGCGGATGGCGAGATGGCTGTGATCTGCCCGCGAAAATCTTTGCCAAGCGCAGCCTGCGATGTCACAGTAATCGGGCTTCCCAGTCTCAAAGTCTCAACCGTCAGATCGGGAACGCCGAATATTGCTTTAACAGATGTTGTGTCGGCGATGATGAACGCAAGCGTGCCGGGAGAAACCAGCGTGCCTGCTTCGATCTTGCGTTCGAGCACGACTGAGTTCATGGGCGCTCTGAGCGCGGTATCTTGTAGAGGTATTCTGGCCTCGTCTATGGCCGCCTGCGCGCCTTTGATCTGGGCTTGAACGGTTTCGATTTGAGAGCGCGCAACATTAGCTTTAGCCTCTGCAACTTTCACTTGCGATCTTGCGGCACTCAGTTGCGCTTCGGTCACATCGCGTTGAGATTTCGCCGCGTCGTAGTCGGCCTTGGTCAGACTCTGACTTTCAAAAAGATTCTTCGCTCGATCAAAGTCGAGACTGGCTTTCGCATAAGAAGCTTCGGCCTGCGCAAGTTGCGCTTTGGTCGAATCGATGCCTGATTGCGCCTCGACCAACTGACCTCTGCTCGAATCCAGACTTGACCGCACCTGTGATGCTTGCGATTCAGCCTGCCCCACTTTAACTGCGTAATCACTCTGTCGCACACGCGCAAGCGCCGTCCCTTGTGGAATCCTGTCGCCTTCCTGTACGTTGCGCAAACGACCATCGACACCGCGCACTTGATGAATCGCTTCGACGTATCCGCCAACTTTGAAAGACAAGTCCACTTGTGTCCGCGCTATGATGCTGGCCGAGTAGCGTAAATCGCCCGTTGATGAAATCATTTCGACAGCCTTCACCTTGACAGGAGTGGGCGGATTTTCTGCCGAATGAACTTTGCACCCGGCCACAACACTCGTCATGGTCAGAAGCCCGATAGCGATATATTTACTGGTTTTCATTTGTCCTCACCGATGGCTTTTTCAAAGTCAGCTTTAGCCGTCCAGAACGAAACAAGCGCTTGCTGATATTGCTGGTCGGCATCTGCGAGCGCGGTCTGCGTTTTCAAAACATCCGATAAAAGCGCTGCCTGCACTTTGTACTTGTTTGTACTGACGCGCAGATTTTCTCGCGCCGTTTCCTGCGACAGTTGAGCAATGCGAAGTTGAAGGCGCGTCTGCTGAAGTTTGCGATGTTTGCTGTTTACGTCAATCTGAATCTGATTTTCGATCTCCACAAGGCTCGCTTTTGCTTGCTCGACGGTCTTGCCCTTCTCGTCGAGTTCCCGCTTCTTTTTACCCCAGTCAAAAACTTCCCAGCTAAACGTCAATCCCACGCTTGCGATTGTTTTGGGAATTATGCCGCCGAAATTCAGTGGAGATATGTAGTTGAAACTCATGCTGACATCAGGGATGAACTCTGATTTTTTGATTCGACGATCTATATCTGCTCGTTGTAATTCGAGCCGCGCCTTTTTTATTTCGGGCCTCTGATTCAGCGCGCGACTGCGCGCCGCATCCAGGTCGGCTTCAAACCCGACGGTCTCAAGCGGCAGGCTGACATTGAACTCGACGCTAATCGCGCGACCGAGCAGATTGTTTAATTGCTCTTTCTGAGTGGCGATTGTGTCGCCAAGCGTCAGCAGATCGTATTCGGCTTTCGCCAATCTGGTTTTGACATCTAGATTTTCAGATTTCAACGCGACTCGCTGCGCCACGTAATCAGTGGTCACGCGATCAAGCTCGCGATACAACTTGATGTTCTCTTCGGCTGTTTGAAACGCGCTTTGAGATTGGACTATCGCGTAATAGGCCCGCGTGACATCGTTGACGATTGTTTGTTGCTGGGAACGCAATTGCTCGCGAGCGATCTCGCGGCCCAGTTTCAACTGCTCGATGTTAAGCCCTATTCGATAATGTTGTGAAAGCGGCTCTTGTATCTGAGCAATAATTAAAACGGTTGGCTTTAGCCCCGTAGAGATTTTCGTGTCTTTATCAGGAACCGGGCCGATTCCCGGGAATGTGCCGAAGACGCCTTGTTTGAACATGAAATCAATCGGCGTAAGCTGCTGCGAGCCTAGCGAATACAGATTGAACTTTGGCAGCCTGAGCGCACGCCCTCCGGCCAGTTCATCTTCGGATTTGCCGACATCAAGCTCTTTGATTTTCACCTGCCGGTTATTTCGCAAGGCGGCAGAAATCGCCTGTTCAAGCGTCAGCGTTTCGCCGGAAGCCGATTGCTGACCGAATGCAGGTTTAGAGTTTACAAGCAGTAGAACAAGGAGGAAGGATATAGCTGAAAGAATCGAGGGCTGGCGGCTCATACGTCACCTCTAACTAAGCGCGTTGGGTTATCGAGTTCCTAAAAACTCGTAATCAAATAAAACCGATACCCAGTCCCTATCGATGATTCGCTCGAAACTTGTTTGAGTTAATACTGCTGCCAATTCAACAGGAGTGCGCCTGAGAGGAAATGTAGGCGGGTGAGTTAAAATCCCCTGTACCCTTTGTTCGAGGCTCACGGGCCTCAATTCCAACGCCATATTACTACAGTCGAAATCATGAAAAAAGAGCAAAGAGGCGGGGTTGAACAACTTCGGTTGGTATGTCATGTAGGGGCAGGGCTCGTCCCTGCCCGAATGGTCGTAAGGCCATGACAGTCATCGCCTTACGGCGATTCGGGCAGGGACAAGCCCTGCCCCTACTACTTTGTTATAGGTTCGTTTTCAAGAAACGCACGCGCTTCATTGAATGCTTCTTCTTCGTTTCCGAAACGATTAATCCA
>DATEKX010000470.1:0-3212 GCA_035277165.1 Blastocatellia bacterium
TTGCTCATGAAAAAAAGATTCGTTGCTGCTTTATTGATTGCGCTGGTCGCTCTCATTCAACTGAACACAGCGGCCCAGCAGATTCCATATCTCTCCGAACTGCTCTCGCGCAGCGAAGCATTCTACAAACTCTATAATGAGAAGCGCCGAGCAGGCGCGAACCTCTCGGCGATTGAGCCGCTTCGCAAGCGCGGCGAAGAAGCTTTTCGCAAAGGAAACATCCCCGGCCTTGTAGAGTTGATGAGCGAAGGAATGAATCTGCTTCAGGGCAAGCCGTGGGACGAGAAGCAAAGGTTTATGGCTTCGTTGACAATGGAAACAGATCGTCTGGTCATAGAGCCTAATCGAGAGTTGCGCGTATCGCTCGAACGAATCTTTCCTGTCGATGTGGATAAGGCTTTTGAGTCCACGCCGACAGTAACTTTTGAAGTAATTCCCGGCGAGAACGTTTATCAACAACCAGCGAGCGAACAGCCTGCTCCGCGCCTGAAAGGCCCTGTCGTAATCGCCGAACGACTGGCAATCGCAGCGACGAGCAGCAATGTGGCTCGCCGTTTGTTGCTGCCGGATGGCGCTTACTGGGTAGTGGCGAGAATAGAATCAGGTGCCCAGAAGATCGGCGAAATCCGCCGCGCGCTTTATGCCATCAGCGATTTCAGCGACAGCCTGACGCAATTCTCAAAGATAGTCGCCGACATAAAAAATTCGACCGATGCAAAAGTAAAAGCCGTCGCTCAGCTTGCTGCGACACCTGAGTTTCAAATTCAGCGACTCGCTCTGTTGAACAAGAGTCGCGGCGAAGATGAGATCAATGCGATTCAAGAGATTGATCGAATCGAGTCTGTGCTTTCGGCGCTTGCAAAAGGCCAGAACCCGTTTGCCAACGAGCGCGGCGAATTGGAACGCGCATACAAAGCGCCGGACGGCACGCTGGTTCCGTATCGCGTGTACGTACCAAAGAGCTACGACGGAACGAGCGCGCGCCCGATGGTGTTGATGCTGCACGGTGCGCTTGGCAACGAGCGGTATTATTTCAGTTATCTATTTGACCCGGAGGTCGTCAAAGGCGAAGCAGAACGACGCGGTTATATTCTTGCGGGCGTGAACGGCAGATCGCGACTGCCCAATTATGCAGGGCCGGGGCAGGAAGATTCGTTTGAAGTAATCAACGCCGTCACGCGAGATTACAAGATTGATCCGACAAAGATTTTTCTGACGGGCCATTCGATGGGCGGGTTCGGAACATGGCTGATTGCATCAAACAAACCCGATTTGTTCGCCGCGATTGCGCCGATGTCGAGCGGCACTCCGGTTCGAGGAAATGATCTGACCGCGTTGCTTGAGAAGGTGAAAGCCATCCCCGCGCTCGTAGTTCACGGCGGGCGCGACGGCATTGCGCCGCCTGAGCTTTCGCGCAACGCAGTAGAAGCCGCGAAAAAAGCCGGAATGAAGGTGAGCTTGCTGGAAGTCCCGGACGCCGACCACATAAGCATCATCGGGGCGTCATTCCCGGCTGTGCTCGACTTCTTTGAGAAGAACGCAAAACCTGCCCGGTAAACATGTACATCAATGCTGAGATAATTCGTGATGTAGAGCAGCGCTTTGGCTCGCCTCACGAAGTTGCTCTCGTGTACGAAATGACTCGGCGCGAATTCGACATGGTTCGGCGGAGTCAAAAGCACGGGCGCGCGCATGATGTAACGGTCTTCATAATCGAAGGCGAACGGATTGTCGTCATCAAAAAGCCTATGTACCCGTCTGGCGCATATCGCGCGCCTTCGGGCGGCATTGCTCCCGGCGAACGATTCGAGGACGGAGCGGTTCGAGAAGCGCATGAAGAAACAGGGCTTGAAATCGCGCTCGAAAAATATATTCTGCGAGCGCGTGTGAAGTTCACCTGCGAAGGCGATGTGATTGATTGGACTTCGCATGTTTTAACAGCGCATTCAACAGGCGGCGTGCTTCAGCCAATAGACACGCACGAGATAATCGAAGCTCGATTCGTTACGATTGATGAACTGATGGGCAGCGTCCGAGATGCGCTGCTTGCGAGCGGCTCTACAGGTTTGAAATATCGCGCAGAACTTAATGACATAGTGATCGAGATGTTGATCGAACAAGGTCGCATCGAAAAAGCCATTCACGAATAAATCCTGCCACTACTACATGAATTAAGGCTCTGTTATAATCGCCTTGAACAATTATTTGCTGGTCACTCGACAATAGATAAAATTTTCTGCAGGCGAGAGTCGCTATATTGAAGGAGTTGTTATGAACGATAGAAGCGAACCCGGTAAGCAAGAAAGCGTTCCGCTCGCGCAACACACGCGCGTAGTGCTGATACTTGTTGCTCTTTGCTGTCTTTCGATTGGCATAGCCATCGGAGCAATCGTGCAGGATCGCGCAGGCGCAAAGTCGGATGATAATCGCCCCGCCGTTGGCAACGTCAGGATTGCGCCTGATCTGCTTTCGGCTTCGTTTTCGCGCGTAGCCGAACAGGTCGAGCCTTCTGTCGCTCACATCAAAGTCTACGAAAGCGAGGTCTATTCCCGCGAAGGCACGGGTTCAGGCGTCATCATCAATCCGGCAGGCTACATACTGACGAATGCGCATGTCGTAAGAAACGCGATCAAAATCCGTGTCAAGCTTGCCGACGGGTCTGAAAGTGAAGCAAAGGTGATGGGCATAGATGTTCCGACCGACCTCGCCGTTATAAAGATTGAATCCAACAAGACGCTCCCGGTCGCTAGGATGGGTGATTCGGACAAGTTGAACGTGGGCGATTGGGTGATTGCCATAGGGTCGCCGTTCGGACTCGAACAAACCGTTACGGCAGGCATAATCAGCGCTAAAGATCGCATAACTGAAAGCGGCTCGACTGCATTTCAACAATTCCTTCAAACAGACGCGGCGATCAATCCCGGCAATTCAGGCGGGCCGCTGGTCAATCTGGCGGGCGAAGTCATAGGCATCAACACGCAGATCGCTACCAATACGGGAGTCTATAACGGCATAGGATTCGCGCTTCCCTCTTCGACCGCCGTCGAGATTTTCAACCAGCTAATCGCGCACGGGCGCGTGCGGCGAGGATTTCTCGGCATCAATCCGCAGGAGCTTACTCCGCAGATCGCGCGCTTGAATAAGATTGATGATGGGCAGGGCGTTTTAGTGCGCGAGGTGACAAGCGGCGCAAGCCCTGCGGCACGCGCAGG
>DATEKX010000471.1:0-2806 GCA_035277165.1 Blastocatellia bacterium
CCGTCAAAGGTGACGTTGAAAGTTGTGTCGCGAAAAAAATCCAGCGCCCCTTGATCATTTATCGCCGTGGCAGGCGCGCCACTGTTTTGAGGCGGCGCTGTCGGCTTTTCAGTTCGTGATTCCAATTCATTCAGTCGCCGTTCCAGCTTATCTATTCGGTCGAGCAGTAAACGTTCTCGGTCGCTCGCTTCTGAAACTGCCGCCGATGTTGATGAGGAAGCGGGCTTCTCCTGTTGAGCTTGAACGCTGTGTGTAAACAGAATCAGCGCGATGAGCGATGTTATTAGACATTTAGTTCGATTAGCTTTCATCTGAGTAAAGCCTGTGATCCAGTTCAAATCGGTTTTATCAGCCGACTTATGTAAAGGTTGATAGTTCTTCCCCCAGTCTTGCCCGCGCGCAACGATGAGATGACGTAGCAGGAACAAACAAAATGTCAGAAAGAATACGCTGGCTATTCCGATCACTTTGATGCCCATTACGTCCCCTTCACAATCAGGCTATCACCGGGCGCGTAAAGCTGGCGTAAAAGGTTTATAAAAAGTTCGTAAAGACTGTAGGTGGTTTGAGAAAAGGAGTTACGCGCCGGGGTCGAAGCGATAGCCTATCCATGGTTCTGTCAGGATGTAGCGCGGTGCGGCGTGGTCAGGCTCGATTTTCTTTCTTAATTGCCCGATGAACACGCGCAGGTATTCGGTCTGTTCGACGTAGTTGCCGCCCCAGATGGCCGCCAGCAGCGTGCGATGCGTGAGCACTTTTCCAGCGTGGCGGAGAAGGTGAGCGAGCAACTCGAACTCTTTCGGTGTGAGGTGAATCTCTTTGCCATTAACGGTGACGCTGCGCGTTTCGAGGTCGAGTCGAAAGTCGCCCGCTTCAAGAACAGTGGAAGTTGCGGCTTCTGCAGAAGCCGCAGGCGCGCGCCGGAGCGCAGCGCGCACGCGCGCAAGCAACTCGTCCATGCTGAAGGGCTTTGTCACATAGTCATCAGCGCCCGCGTCCAGCGCTTCGACTTTGGTCTTTTCTTCGCCTTTGACCGACAGCACGATCACAGGGATTTGTGAAATCAATCGCAGTCGCTTACAAAGCTCCAGCCCATCCATGTTGGGCATCGAAAGGTCTGTCAGCACAAGATCAGGGTGCCAGTCGTTGAACGTATCAAACGCGCTTTCGCCATCGGCGGCGGTGCGCACATCGTAGCCGCGCGTGGACAGCCCCATTCGCAGCACGCGAGTAATCTGCGGTTCGTCGTCTACGATTAATATGCGTTGCTTCTGGCTCACGGCAATTTTTTATGATGGTTTTGTTGATAGAGCTTTATCGAAAATCTCGCTCGTTCCGACATCGGCCTCATCATCATCGCCTATTGGAAGAGTGAACACAACTCGCGTTCCTCGTCCGTCAGCGCCGCTCTCAATCCATATTCGCCCGTTGTGCGCTTCGACTATACCGCGCGCGATGGCCAGCCCCAGCCCTGTCCCGTGCGGCTGATTTTTGCTGGTGTCTCCGGCTTGCGTTGCGCGAAAGAATTTATCGAACACGCGCTCGCGCAATTCGACCGCGATGCCTTGCCCGCTGTCTTCCACGCTCATGCGAATCATATCGCTTTCGGCGCGGCTTGCGGCAATCAGTATCGGCGTCCCGGCAGGCGAATACTTTGCGGCATTATCAACCAGCGAATAAACGATTTCGCTCACGGCTCGCGCATCAACGCGCACAACGGGCAGGTCTTGTTCAAGTTCGACAGTTATTTCATGCAGGCTTGCAATTTTTTCGGCGCGGTCTAAGGCCGTCGTAATGATCTCATCAACGCTTCCCCACCGGCGACGGAGCCTGAGTTCGCCTGCTTCTATGCGCGCAAGCTCTACAAGCCCTTCGATGAATCGATTGAGCCGGTCGCATTCTTCGTCTATGACTTCCAGCATTTCGCGGCGGCCTTCATCATTGAAAGCAATCGGCTCCGCATCATTTGATTTTACCTTCAACTCATCAAGCAGCGTTGTGACCGACGCTTTGATCGAAGTCAGCGGCGTGCGCAAATCGTGAGTAACAGCATCGAGCAAAGCTGACTTCAATCGTTCGCTCTGCCTGAGCGCTTCCGCGTGGCTTGCGCGCTCAAAAGCTGATTGCAACTCGTCGTACAATCGCTCTATCTCGCGCCGCCCGGCCTCGGCTTCTTCGGCGCGACGTTTCACGCGTGCTGAAAGCTGCCCGGCGGTTATAGCTGTGACGAGAAAAGCGGCGAGCGCGACCCAGTTGTCCGGCGCAACTATGGTCAACGTGCCAAGAGGCGGGAGGAAGAAAAAATTGAAACAGAGCATGCCCAGCACAGAGCCGAAAACAGCCGGACTCGCTCCCCACAACGTAGCTACGAAAAGCACTACAAGCAGCATCGCAAGGGCAACGGTCGTCGCATTGATGTGGTTGTCTAACAACCTGAGCACAGCCGTCACAATAACGATGCCCAGCACAGCAACGACATATCCTGCCCATTTCGATCTGAGCGCTTGTGCCGTCATAACCGTATTGTACAAGAAATGATGAACTATGAACTATGAATGATGAACTGATAGAGAGATTCTTAATTCATCATTCATAGTTCATAGTTCATCGTTTCTTCGCTTATGGCCGTTAGCTTATTTGGAGCGAGAACCGCGTCGAGCCTGCGAATGCATCCCGCGTCGTCAACTTCGACGTGAATCGTGTAACAAGTCGCGCGAGTAGCGGTTGAAACAACATCCTCGAACAGTATCGCAGGCAATCCATTCAGCATGCGAAAAGAGACGCGCGGCGTGCCGACAAGTTTTCC
>DATEKX010000472.1:0-2048 GCA_035277165.1 Blastocatellia bacterium
TTTTCTGCTTGCTCTCGTAGAATGGATCGATCTCAACATTCAACTCACGCCCGTGTTCGAGTCATTCGCTGAAAGACTCGCCTTCACTTCATATTTCAGCATGAACCTGTTGGTCGGCGCAGCTATAGGTCTACTTGTCGGGTTGTTCGTTCACGCGGCAACGTTTCTAAAGAGGCGGCTTGAAAAATTTCTGGCAAAAGGGAAACAGCCGCAGCTTGCGCACAGGTTGATTGCCGGACTTGCAGTTTGCGCATTTGCCGCCGTGCTGTTGAATCAGCAACCGAAAATTCACGCTTATATAATCGGCGTGATAAGAGAAGCTGAAAAGCTTCCTCACATGACAAGGGTGCTTCTGAAATTCGAGCGGCTGCATGCGTATTTAGTCCTGATGGGATTGATAATCGTCTGCTCAATCCTGTGGGTTGTGACGCGTGCCTCAAAGCAATGGGGATGGCGATTGCGAGCGATCTGGATGTTCGGTCTCGTCATGCTTATGGCGGTCGTTTACTACATAGATTCGCGCATCGAAGTTCAGCTTTACGAGCCTTCACTGAACCGATCAATGTTTCTGGCAAACACGGCGCTTGCGTTTGCGCTTGCAGGCACAATCTATTTTTCATCCGCTCGCACTGGCGCGTTTGAGGTTGCGCGCAAAAAATATATTATGACTGCTGCCGCCATATTGATAATCGCAGGAGTCGCTTTCACCTTCGCGCGATTCGATCATAACCAGAATCTCAAGACTCAAATCTTTTATCGCACCACGCAGGCGAAACAGCATTTCAGGTTTGCTCAATGGATGCTCGACTTTGATCGTGACGGGTATTCTGCGCTGTTGGGCGGAGGCGACCCTGATGATCGTCAATCAGGCATCAATCCCGGCGCGACAGAAGTAACAGGAGACGGCATTGACAACAACTGCATCGGCGGCGACCTGACAGAGCAGGATATTGAAGTCTGGAACCAGGAACGCGAATCGCGCCACGCAGCAGTCGAAGCGAGCGCGAAGCGATACAACCTGATTTACATTTTCGTAGACGCTCTGAGGGCGGATCATCTCGGCGCGTATGGTTATCAGCGAAACACCAGCCCGAACCTTGATGCGTTGGCTGCCCGCTCGGCGGTCTTCGACAATGCTTTCACGCCTTCGCCGAATACCTATCAAGCTGTGCCGAAGTTCATGCAATCGGCTTACTGGGACGGGCATTACGAAACGTGGACCGAAGTGCTGGCGCGCAACGGTTACAAGACATTTCTTTTCCCGCGCCGCCTCGCTTTTCTCCAGCGACACGTCAAAGGAATAGAACAGATCATCAAGCCCGGCAAGAAGGGACTCAACAGCACTGTCGATAAAGCAATCGAAGTTTTGAGCAAGCATCCACAAGATCGTCCTTTCTGCGCTTACATCTATGTGCCCGACCCGCATCTGCCGTTTGCGCGTCATGCCAGATTCAATTACGGTTCGTCTTTCACAGACCTCTATGATGGCGAGATAGCTTACACCGATTTTCAACTGGGCCGCTTGTTCGACTGGCTGGACAAAAGCGGAAAAATGAACGACACGATGGTGGTGATAATGGCCGATCACGGCGAATCGGTCGGCGAACGCGCCGTCTATAAACATAATTCGCAGCTCTACAACGAGCAGATGCGAATCGCCACGATCTTCTATGTGCCCGGCCTTGCGCCTCGCCGCATACCCGATTACGTCAGCAGCATAGACCTGGGCGCGACGATACTCAATACGGTCGGGCTTGATTATCCGAAGCAGTATGCAGGCGTAAGCCTTCTGCCCTTGCTGCGCGGCGAGCCGTTTTCTCATCCGCCGGTTTACGGTGAACAGGTTTACAAATACGAATCTCCCTATGTGCAGCTTTCCGAGAATGTCCACCCGCCGAGCAAAAAATACATGGTCATAACTCAGGATGGATACAAGCTCATCTACAACCGGGATTATTACAATTTTGAATTGTACAACCTTCGAGAAGACCCGCGAGAAGAGCGCAATCTGTATAACCGAATGCCCGATAAAGCCGAAGAGATGAAAA
>DATEKX010000473.1:0-11431 GCA_035277165.1 Blastocatellia bacterium
CGCGAATCTGCGATAGCATGCGCGCGCCTCCAGCAGCGTTTCGGTCCCCTGCCACTGCGGGAAGGCGATAGCGATTTGTGAAGACCATTCGGTCTGGCGCTCGATCACTTCAGGCCGTTTGATCTCCGCTATCCCTGTCTGTGTCGCCTGCGGCTTTGCGGCAGAAAGTTGTCTTGCGGCGTAGAACTGTCGAGAGCCGACGCCGGACCATTTGAGCGCAGAGTCCAATTCAATGAAGTCCAGCGCGCCATAGTTCGCTTGCGGGTTGTAGTAGAGAATGTGGCCGCCGGGGAGGTCGTCGAAATCCTGCGCGCGAACGAGAAAGTTTTGCGGAATTACTTTCTTATGTGGCGGATTATCTGTTTCCCAACCGTCGGGCCAGCCGACTTCCGCCCCACCGGCCCAGTGTGTGAAAGGTTCGTAAGGCGTGGCCGATATGGCAGAAAAGAAGAAGCCGTAATTTCCGTTCGCGGTTTCAGTTCGCGCCCGCCAGACTATGACGGGGCTGTTAGCATACCATTCAAACTCCCACTCTTCCGCGCTCGTCCCAAGACGCGCGCCTCGGAGTTGCACACGCGCCCGCAGCGGGCCGTCCTCTATCACCTTGACCTCGGCAAATCCTGCCGCGCGCGCGACGCCCGCAAGCTGAGTTCCCCAACCTGCGCTCTTTATGCCAAACGAAAGCTCCTCTTTTACATCCGGCGTCGTTTCGACGAGGTTGAGCATGCGGTGCTCGCCCGACGCGCGATTGTAGGCTTCGACAATCGCAGGCGTCGTGTTGTCTTTACCGAGGTTGATGATGATGCCGAAGCGATTATTGCCAAGCTCCAGGCGGCTCGTGCCCAGGCGGCGCACGATGATGTCGGTCGGGTAATCGCCGCCATACGCTCCGGGCTTTGAGAGGGCCGACGCGAGCGGCAAAGCGAGCAGCCGGTAGCGCGGCAGTCGGCCCGGTATTAAGGTGGCAGGGAAGAGAACCTCGACCGACTTGATCGAGCCGTCCGGGTGAGTGTCGCCGACTACCACCTGAACAGGCAGCTCGCGGCTTTCATCATCAAGCACGCGCAACTGCCCGGCGCGAGCTTCGCCTGCGGCAAAGCGTGTGACTAATCGCACAACCTCTTTGTCGCGCCGCTCAATTCCTGTAGGCTCTTCGAGCTGTATATCCCAACTCCGCACCTGAGCCTCGGCCATTACGGCAGCAGAGAGGATGTATAAGGTCAGGGCGGCTATTTTGGTCATCTCGGTTCTTTCTTAAAGAGCAACAGCCAGAGGCAACAGGCCAGAGGTTTTATATCCACTTCTTCAGGAATTCAGCGGCGGCGCGCGATCTTTTTCTTTGAATTAGCAGATTGCATTTTACCCCTGACGACGCAGGGCATTTTACTCTGAAGACCGCCATCGTGTCAGCCCACATCTGGCCTCTAACCTCTGATTGACCAGCCATATTTAACTTCTGCGAAAACTTTCTTTCGGCCAATCTGGATTTTGATAGCAAATTAGCTGAGTTCAGCTATAATGGAGTCGGTCAGGGCTTGAACCCTGACGCGATTGGCAGCCCGTCAGGGCCGTAGCGATTGACCGGACCTTCTTAATTCATACCGTCTGGCCGCCGCGCCCTGAGCTCGAACAGCATACTTCTTCATCCGTGTTCGGGCGATCTTCAATCAGAGATGAACAGGACGCTTGATACTCTTAATATATCCTGCCCATCGTGAAGTTGACTGTTGCAGCCAATCGTCATCGCGGGCCAAATCCGCGATTAGATCTTTTACAACTCAACTTAAACTATTCGCAGCGTCGTAATGCAGGAACGGCTCGAGCGGTAGATTAAGACGTACGGAGGTTTTATGCGATTGGATATTACTCTAATTCGTATCGTCTTCTTCGCAGCGCTCGTGAGTGCAGGCTATTACCTGAAGCCTATAAATGGTAAGGCAGTTCTCTCGGCAATAGTAGGCGCAGTGTTGGCAAGCTGCATCATTTTCTTCGAGACTCGAATCCGCAAAGCCACACTTAAGACTCTCATCGGCGGAGCGGTCGGATCTATACTCGGAATTGCAGCCGCTTCATTAATCAGTTGGATCATATCTGTGCAGCATGCCGAGCCTGACTGGGAGACGTTCAAATCTTTCCTCACACTCACGGTGACGTTATTGATGGGATATGTAGGGTTAATAGTAGGTGCAGTCAAAGGAGACTATCTCGACCTGACAGCTCTTGGGGGCATATTCGTAGAAAAGGGAGCAAGCAAATCTTACTCACTGATACTCGATACATCGGTCATCATTGATGGCCGCGTGGCCGATATAGCTGAGACAGGGTTTCTTTCCGGCACACTTGTCATTCCTCAGTTCGTGTTGCGCGAGCTTCAACAAATCGCCGACAGCGCCGATTCCATAAAACGCAACCGGGGGCGGCGCGGGCTCGACATTCTTCAACGGCTCCAAAAGAAGAAAGGCAGCTACGAAATAGTCATCAGCGAGGCTGACTTCCCTGACGTGCGCGAAGTAGACCACAAGCTCATAGAACTTGCCAAGCAGATAGAAGGCAAGATCGTCACAAACGATTTCAACTTGAACAAAGTCGCACAACTGCGCGGCGTTTCTGTCCTCAACATCAACGAGCTTGCCAATGCGCTCAAGCCCGTCGTATTGCCGGGCGAGATCATGCGAGTCTTCGTCTTGAAGGAAGGCAAAGAGTATAATCAGGGCGTAGCTTACCTCGACGACGGCACGATGGTGGTGGTTGACAATGCTCGTCGCATGATCGGCAAGAATGTTGATGTGTCGGTCACGAGCGTATTGCAGACCACAGCGGGCAAGATGATCTTTGGCCGCTTCAGCGAGGACGGACGCGCAGCAGCCAGTACTAATCCGCGACATACTTCAGCCTCGCAGTGACCGACAGCCGTATCAATACAGCCATCATCCCTGCCGCTGGCATAGGCGCGCGCATGCACGCCGACCGCGCCAAGCAGATGCTTGAACTCGGCGGCGTGCCGCTGCTCGTCCATACGCTCAGGCGCTTTGAAGCGTGCGAGGCAGTAGATCAGGTGATACTGGTCTTGCAGCCCGATTTGACTTCGGAAGTGCTGGCCTCAATCTCCAAATACAATCTGAAAAAGATTGAGCGAGTCGTAGGCGGCGGGGCCGAACGACAGGACTCTGTCTATCGCGGCCTTCAAGTAATCAAAGAAGAGAACGCGGGCGTCATCGTCGTTCACGATGCTGTGCGCCCTTTCGTTCGCCCCGAAGAGATTAGCATTGTGATTGAACGCGCGGCTGCAACGGGCGCGGCGCTGATGGCTATGGGCGCGATTGATACGATCAAGCAGGTGAAATCGGGCCGCGTCCAGCGCACGCTCGACCGTCGCCGAATCTATCACGCGCAGACGCCGCAGGCTTTCCGCTACGGGATCATTCGCGAAGCTTATGAGCGAGCTTATACGGATGGCTTCAGAGCTACGGATGATTCGCAGCTTGTCGAACGCATTCGCCATCGCGTGAGTGTGATCGAAGGCTCGCCGATCAACATCAAGATCACACGACCCTTTGATCTGAAGTTAGCCGAAACCATTCACGCGGAATTCTTCAGTTGAGTTATTGGGAGATTGTAGTTACTCATCAATAGCTCCGTAGGAGCGACCTGTCTATAGAACTGTTAAGAGACATATTCATGTAGCTCCGTAGAAGCGACCTGTTGATTCAGAGGTCGCTTCTACGGAGCTACAAAATTATTTTGTATAGTGCTGCTATAGACAGGTCGCCCCTACGGGGCTGAGTATTTATGCAATCATTTATAGTATGCTGGCTCAATGAGCAAATCGCCAATGAACGAATCCGCTCGCATAGGTATTGGCTATGATATTCACCGTCTGGTTGAAGGGCGCAGGCTCGTGCTTGGCGGAGTGGATATTCCTTTTGAGAAAGGCTTGCTGGGCCACTCGGATTCGGATGTGCTCACTCATGCCATTTGCGATGCGCTGCTGGGCGCGGCGGCGCTCGGCGACATAGGCACTCATTTTCCAGACATTGACGAGCGATGGAAAGGCGCATCGAGCCTTGATCTTCTTGCGCGCACAGTCGAGATGATTTCAGAGCGCGGTTATCATTTGGCGAATGTTGATGCAACGGTCATGGCAGAACGGCCCAAACTCAGACCGCACATTCAAGCCATGCGCGAGCGATTGGCCGTTGTGCTTCAAGTTGATGTTGACTGCGTGAGCGTGAAGGCGAAGACGAACGAGGGGCTTGAATCCGTCGGGCGAGGAGAAGCGATGGCCGCCCACGCCATCGCTCTTTTAATCAAGGACTGAAACGTATGAGCAACAATATGTCTAAAAAAACGATTTCAGAAACAGCGAACCCGGCAATCACCCGGCGTGAATTCACTATTGCTCTCGCGGGACTGGCATGCCTGCCTCGGCTTACGCTTCGAGATGCTTCAGCTTTTCAAGCGACGGTCAGCCCCGAACAGGCAAAAGAGATTTACCGCCGCTCTATTGTCATAGATTGCCTCGGCGCGCTTTACGGGGGCTATGATTTTTCGGATTCACGGAGGCAACAACAATTCGGAGCTATAAAAGAATCGGGACTGACGGCGATTAATCTTACAGTTGGCGTCGGCGAGTATGATGATACGAAAGAGACTATCGCTTATTGGAAAAAAGAGATCAAAGATCATTCTTCAAACCTCTTGCTGGTCGAAAAACACGCGGACATAGACCGCGCAAAACGTGAAGGCAAGCTCGGCATAATTCTCGGATTTCAGGATGGGAAAATGCTGGGTCAGGACTTGGCCCGCGTTGACGAATTCTACAATCTCGGAGTCAGAGTGATTCAACCCACTTACAATCTGGCAAACCTTATCGGCGACGGCTGCCTTGAAAAGCGCAACGCGGGGCTTTCAAACTTTGGCAGAGAAGTTGTAAAACGAATCAACGAGCTTGGCATAGCCGTTGACCTCAGCCATTGCGGAGATCAAACTACTGCTGACGCGATCAGTCTTTCATCAAAACCCCCGCTCATCACGCACAGCGGCTGCCGCGAAATCTTTCGTCACCCGCGCAACAAAGAAGACCGCGAGCTTCGCGCGATGGCCGAACGCGGCGGCGTCTTAGGCATTTACATGATGCCTTATCTTGGCGGAACCGATTATGCTACGGAAGAACTGCTGCTCAAACACATCGAACACGCGTTGAAGGTGTGCGGAGAAAATCACGTCGGAATAGGCACAGATCAAACCGTTATGCCCGTTCAGGAAACAGCCGATTACCTCAAGCAAATGCGTAATGTCGTGGCCGCGCGCAAGAAGGCGGGCATTGCCGCGCCGGGTGATGATCGCCCGCTTCATATAAAAGAACTGAACTATCCGCGACGACTCGAAGGGGTTGCGGTCGCTATGGCTAAACGAGGCCATTCGTCGGCTGTAATCGAAAAAGTGATCGGCGGAAACTTTCATCGCGTCTTCCGCGAGATTTGGAAATAGCCTCGCCAGATCAGTTAGAATTCACCTCGCCTTCTTACGTATAATGAATTCCTGAATAATTATGCGAACAGTTGACATTATTGCGAAGAAGCGCGACGGCAAACCACTGACACGCGATGAAATCAATTTCATTGTGCGCGGTTATACGGCGGGCGAAGTTGCAGACTACCAGATGGCCGCGCTGTTGATGGCTATTTACATTCGCGGGATGAGCAATGACGAAGCCATCGCGCTTACGGAAGAGATGCTGCATTCGGGAGAGGTCGTGGATTTTTCTGACCTTGGCCGACCGCGCGTTGATAAACATTCGACCGGCGGCGTCGGCGATAAAACATCTCTCGTCATAGCGCCTGTTGTGGCAGCGGCGGGCGTATTCGTGCCGATGATCTCCGGCCGCGCGCTCGCTCATTCGGGCGGCACGCTCGACAAGCTCGAATCAATACCCGGTTTCAAAACAGACCTCTCGCTTGTGGAGTTTCGCGCGACGCTCGAAAAAGTAGGAGCCGCGCTCATCGGGCAGACGGCAGAAATCGCGCCCGCCGACAAAAAGCTCTACGCTTTGCGCGATGTCACAGCGACAGTGCCTTGCAGACCTTTGATGGCCGCTTCGATCATGAGCAAGAAGATGGCCGAAGGCATTTCCGGCCTTGTGCTGGACGTGAAGGTCGGAGGCGGCGCTTTCATGAAAGAAGAAGATGACGCTGGCTTGCTCGCGCAGTTGATGATCGAAATCGCGCGCGGGATGAATAAAGATTGTGTCGCGCTGATTACGGACATGAATCAGCCGCTTGGGCGCGCGGTTGGCAACTCGCTCGAAGTGATCGAATCCTTAGACACCCTCAAGGGAAGCGGCCCGGATGATTTCAACGAACTTTGCCGCGAGCTTGCCGCAGAGATGATAGTGCTCGGTCGCGCTGCCGACACAGTCGAGCGCGGGCGCGCGATGTATGATGATTTGATCGCTTCGGGCGCTGCGATGGAAAAGATGCGCGAGATCATCGAAGCTCAATCGGGCGACCCCGGCGTGATTGACGATTACAGCATGCTCCCGCACGCTCAACACCAGGAAAAGATCGTAGCCGAGCGTAGCGGTCAGGTGCAGGCGATTGATACGGAAGCTATAGGCCGCGCTTCGATGTTGCTTGGCGCGGGTCGCGCTCGTCTCGACACGGCGATTGATTTGAGCGTAGGCTTGATTGTTGAAGCGAGAATCGGCGACCGTGTAGACAAAGGCTCCGCGCTTGCGACCGTTCATTTCAACGAAGCCGCTCGCGCCGCCGAAGCGTCTGCTGTGATTGCCAGCGCATACACGATCAGCGATGAGCGCGTCGCACTGCCCGCGCTCATCAAGTCGGCATTGCGATAATTGTCGGATTAAATGTAGGGGCAGGGCTTGTCCCTGCCCGAATCGCCGACAGGCGATGACTATCATGGGCTATCGCCCATTCAGGCAACCACAAGGGTTGCCCCTACGTTTACTCTGCAAGGGTTTTGTTTGATCCGTTGTCTCAGTTTACAAAGCAAGCGCGACTAGTTAGAATCGAGCACCGCCGGGGGGATCTCAAAGTTTCAGCCGAGCAAGTGTACCGGCTTTGCTTCACCCACTCACTTTGGAGAAACCAGAACACCTTTCTGTGGAGGTACAATGAAGAAAATAAATCGTCGGGATTTCTTTCGCACCAGCGCGGCTGCCGGGCTTGCTGCAAGCCTCGCCAGTGAATCGTCGTTGACGGGATTTGCGCAACCGACTGCCTCGCGCCCGGTCGTCGTATCGAGCGCCAACGGATTGCAGGCAACCGCAAAAGCGATGCAGATGATTCGCGCGGGCGCGGATACGCTCGACGCTGTTGTGGCCGGTGTCAACATCGTAGAGGATGACCCTAAAGACATGAGCGTCGGTTACGGCGGTTTGCCTAACGAAGAAGGCGTAGTCGAGCTTGATGCGAGCGTGATGCACGGGCCAACAAAACGCGCGGGCGCTGTCGCTTCGCTTCGCAATATAAAGAACCCATCGAAAGTTGCGAAGCTGGTTCTCGAACGCACAGACCACCTGTTGCTTGTAGGTCATGGCGCACTCCGGTTCGCTCTTGCTCATGGCTTCAAAGAAGAGGAACTGAATACGGAAGAGTCGCGCGCGATATGGCTGAAGTGGAAAGAGACGATGAGCGACCGCGACGCGTGGGGGCCGGGGCTTGCCGCGCCTGACACTCCGCAGCAGAGCTTGTTGTACAAAGGCGCGATGAAAGAGGAAGAACTTCTCGCGCTTGCGACAGAGATAATCGCGCGTCCTCCGACAGGCACGATCAATTGCATAGCAGTCAACGAGCGCGGAGACATCTCAGGTACGACGACGACCAGCGGGCTTGCGTTCAAGATTCCGGGTCGCGTAGGCGATTCGCCGCTCATCGGCTGCGGGCTGTTCGTTGATAACGAAGTCGGCGCGGCAGGCTCGACAGGTCGCGGCGAAGAGTGCATCAAGATCAATGGCGCGCATACTGTGGTCGAGATGATGCGCAAAGGGATGTCGCCTACGGACGCCGCTATGGAAGCATGCAAGCGGGTTGCTGCGAGCTACAACGGCAATATGGCGAAGCTCAAAAAGTTCAACATCAATTTCTACGCGCTCAACAAGAGCGGCGAGTACGGCGCTGCCGCGTTGTGGGGGTATTCGGTAAACACCAAAGGCGAACGCAAACGCTATCAGTATGCAGTCAACACTGGCGGCGAAAGCAAGCTGCATGATGTTGCTTACCTCTACGAATCGCCTGACAAGTAAAAATTACGCTTGTTGATTTTGAGCTGGAACCAGAGCCGGAGAGAATCTGATGAACAGATATGGCTTGAGCCTGAAGGTTTGTCTACTGATTATGACTATTATTACTCAAGATGTGATGGGGCAGACAAAGCCGCGCGCACGCGATCTGGGAATTCCGTTTGAAGGAACTGCCGGGCCGCTCAACACAATCACAGATGTGAAGGGCGTAGAGGTCGGACATACGACGCTTATCGCAGGGGAAGGGAAGCTCGAAGTCGGCAACGGCCCGGTGCGAACGGGCGTCACTGCCATCTTGCCGCGCGGCAAGCAATCGTCGAATACGCCTGTCTTTGCGGGCTGGTTCTCGCTCAACGGCAACGGCGAAATGACAGGGACTACGTGGATTGAAGAATCAGGTTTTCTCGAAGGCCCGATTATGATTACCAACACGCACAGCGTCGGCATAGTGCGCGATGCGGCGGTTGCGTGGCGCGTGAAGCACGGCCCGCCCGATGCTACAGGCTACTGGTGGTCGTTGCCTGTTGTCGCCGAAACTTACGATGGGTTTCTAAATGACATCAACGGATTTCACGTGAAGGAAAAGCATGCTTTTGAAGCGCTCGACCAGGCAAAATCCGGCCCCGTCGCTGAAGGCAACGTCGGAGGCGGGACGGGAATGGTTTGTTATGGGTTCAAAGGCGGCATCGGCACAGCGTCAAGAAAGCTGACTGAAAAAGAGGGAGGCTATGCTGTTGGAGTGTTGGTGCAGGCAAATTTCGGTCGGCGCAATCAACTGAGAATCGCGGGCGTTCCTGTTGGCGCTGAAATCCCCGACGATAAAATCGCATCGAGCGAAGTTCGCCCGCGCGATGAAGACGTTGGCTCGATCATCATTGTTGTGGCGACGGACGCTCCGCTGCTGGCGCATCAATTGAAGAGACTCGCCCGTCGCGCAGCGATGGGTGTCGCGCGAACGGGGAGCAGTTCAGGCAACGGGTCTGGAGACATCTTCGTCGCATTCTCGACGGCGAACGCGGAAGCTGCAAAACAGACCGGGCTGGTGCAGTTGACTATGCTTCCAAACGATCTGATGAATCCAATTTTTGAAGCGACAGTGCAGGCGACCGAAGAAGCCATCGTCAATGCGCTCGTCGCAGCGGAAACCATGACGGGAGCTGATAATCATAAAGTCTTTGCAATTCCCCATGACCGACTCAAGCAAGTGATGAGAAAATATAACAGGCTGGCTGAAGGCAAATAGAAACTTTGTTGGCGGTGTTGAGCGAAAGTATGAAGCTCCGTAGGAGCGACCTGTCTATAGTGATTGATAAACCATTAATTTGTAGCTCCGTAGGAGCGACCTCTGAATCAACAGGTCGCTCCTACGGAGCTACAGAAAATACTAATAGCATCAAACTATAGACAGGTCGTCCCTAACGGGACTGCTAAAACAGACTCTAAAGCTCAGTAATGAATATGAAAAAACTAATATTGATTTTCCTGTTGGCCGTAACGCTCGCGCTGCCGGGTTGCAGTGGCAGCCACGATGACGCGGGTGGAAAAGTTCGCGTCGGAATAGTTTTTGACATCGGCGGCAAGGACGACAAATCGTTCAACGCTGCGGCGTGGGAAGGCGTGAAACGCGCTCTTCAAGATATGCCCGATTACATGATACTTCGCGATGTTGAGCCGGGCGACCCCACTTCAATCGAGCCTTCGATGCGCGCATTCGCCGAGCGCGGTTACGATCTGATCATCGGCGTCGGGTTCGCTCAAGCGCCGATAATGGAATCAGTATCGCGCGATTATCCAAACCTGAAATTCGCCATCATTGACGGTGTGATTGACTCCGCCAATGTTGCCTCGCTCATCTTCAAAGAGCACGAAGGCTCATTCCTCGTTGGAATGATTGCCGCTCGCGCGACTAAGACCAATAGCATCGGCTTCGTCGGAGGAATGGATATTCCGCTCATCCACAAATTCGCAACCGGCTACGCCGAAGGCGCGCGTTACGTTAATCCGAAGATTCAGGTCTTTCAAAATTTCGTCGGCGTAAACGATGCGGCATGGAACAATCCCGGCAAAGGCAAAGAGCTTGCGAAAGCTCAGATTGAGCGCGGCGCGGATGTGATCTTTCAAGCGGCGGGGAACTCAGGTCTGGGCGTGTTCGACGCAGCAGAAGAGACCAACACGCTGGCCATAGGAGTTGACTCGAATCAGAACTGGGTCAAACCCGGATTCATTCTCACCAGCATGATGAAGCGAGTTGACAACGCCGTTTATAACACGGTCAAAGAGACTATAGACGGACAGTTCAAAGGCGGCTTGCACCTGTTCGGCCTCGACAATGAAGGCATAGGCTATGCGCTTGATGATTATAATCGCAATCTCATACCGCAATCTGTGATTGACGATGTTGAACGAGCGAAGAAGGAAATAATCGAAGGCCACATCAAGGTCACAGATGCGATGGCTGAAAAGTGATCAGGCTTCGACAGGCGCGTCTTCTTTCAATCGTTCGATCTTTGTTTCGACTATGCGATTGCGATTCGCCGATTCGACTGTAAACCTCAGCCCGTTGTAATCAATGCTGTCTCCTGACGAGAGCAGCTTCCCTGCGCGCGCCATCATAAATCCTGCAATCGTGTGATAGCTATCGGATTCAGGCAGCCCGAGACTGAGGCGGCGATTGGCGTCACGAATCGTCAGCTTGCCGTTCACCTTGAACGAGTCGTCTGTGAGCTTCTCGATATTTTGCGCGGCAACTTCGTCATGCTCATCGCTTATGTCGCCGACGATCTCTTCCAGCAGGTCTTCAAGAGTCACCAACCCCTCAACTCCCCCGTGCTCGTCAACGACCAGCGCCATGTGCGCGCTTGACCTGCGCAGTTGCCTGAGCGCATCGTGCAATCGAACCGAAGTGGGTAGGAAGACTGCGGGCCTGATTATTTTGTCAATGCTTGTCGCGCTGCCTCCGCGCACTAACCGGCTCAAGTCTTTGTGCAGCACTATGCCGAGAATACTGTCGAGCGAGCCACGATACACAGGCATTCGCGAATAACCCATCGTCTCAAATACATCGAGCATCTCTTCGGGCGAAAGCTCTATGTCGAGCGCATCAATTTCTGTGCGCGGCGTCATGACGCTTTCGACGCTTGCGTCTGTGAAATCGAATACGTTGTCAAT
>DATEKX010000474.1:0-9134 GCA_035277165.1 Blastocatellia bacterium
TGCGAGCCACGGGCGAGCGCGGCACAGTCGTCGAACTGCGCGTACCAATGAAAGGTGAAGGATGAGCATAGTGATCGCGGAAGATATGGCTTTTCAGCGCGAATACCTGCGCGCGCTCATCAGTGACAACTTTGCCGAAGCCGGGCCGGTCGTCGAAGCTGTTGACGGAACAAGCGCCGTTGAACTGGCGTTGAAACATAAGCCTGCGCTCGTCGTGCTGGATATAAAAATGCCTCAGCTTTCAGGCGTGCGCGCGGCGCGGCAGATATGGTCGGAAATAAATCTTGCGCGAATACTTTTCTGGTCGCAGTACAAGGACGAAATCTATGTGCGCGAGCTTGCCCGCATCGTTCCGGCTGAAACTGTTTACGGCTATGTGCTCAAATCGTCTTCGGATGAAAGATTGATTGCGGCGCTCAGAGCCGTGCTCGTAGACGAGCAGTGCTGGATCGATCCTGAGATTCGCACAGTCCAGTCGCGCGCCATCAATCGCGCTTCGGGGCTTACCGATATTGAGTATGAAGCATTGATTGACATCTCGCTTGGTTTGACCGATAAGGCAATTGCGCGCCGCCGGTATTTGAGCGAGCGCGGCGTGCAGAATCGGCTGCGCGAACTTTACGCGAAGCTTTCGATAGACATCGAGCAGATAGTTGACGAGCGATGGGGAAACACTTACAGTCCGCGCTCGCGCGCCATCTCAATCGCTTTGCAGCGCGGGCTGGTCAATGCAGACGAGCTTGCGCGCGAAAACGAAGCGCTTCAAAAATGGCTCGGACAGGAAGGCGCGCTGCCCAACTGAATTCACATTGAGTTCTACATCGGGCAATGCTAATCTGCGCGCGTCGGCGTTCCGCTTGGAACGGATGAGAAATTATCTATGGATTTAACGTCCGGCACAAAAATTGAGAATTACGTGATCATGTCACCGCTCGGCGCGGGCGGGATGGGCGAAGTCTATCTGGCCGAAGACACGCGCCTGCATCGAAAGATCGCGCTCAAACTGCTGTCGGCTGAATTCACGCAGGACGAAGTCCGCGTTAAAAGATTTCAACAGGAAGCTCGCGCCGCCTCCGCGCTGAATCATCCGAATATCATCACCATATATGAAATCGGGCAATGCAATCTGAGGCACTTCATAGCCACAGAGTTCATTGACGGGCAAACATTGCGCGACCGCATGAATAATGATCCGCTACGCTTGCGCGAAGCGATCAACATAGCTATTCAGGTGGCCAGAGCCCTCGCCACAGCGCACGACAACGGCATCATTCATCGCGACATCAAGCCTGAGAACGTAATGCTCAGGCAAGACGGCTACGTCAAGGTTTTAGATTTCGGACTCGCAAAGCTCACCGAAAAAAGCGGCGAGTTGCAAGCGCGTGCAAGCGACCCGGACGCCATGACGAAATCGCTTGTTAACACAGACCCCGGCATAGTGATGGGCACTGTGAGCTATATGTCGCCTGAGCAGGCGCGAGGGACGAGGACGGATGCGCGGACTGACATATTCAGTCTCGGCATCGTGCTATACGAGATGATCGCGGGCCGAAAGCCTTTCGAGGGCGCAACCATAAGCGATGTCATTGCTCTGATACTCTACAAAGAGCCGCCGCCGCTTGCCCGCTACTCGCCGGAAGTCCCTACGGAGCTTGAACGCATCGTCCATAAAACGCTCGCGAAAGACAGAGAGGAGCGTTATCAAACCGCCAAAGACCTGGCCATAGACTTGAGGCGTTTGAGACAACATCTCGATGTCGAAGCGGAGCTTGAACGCTCTCGACCGGGAAATTTACGAGACGCGCTTACCGCAACGACGAGCGGAGAGCGCAGAGCGCCTCTGCCATCCTCATCCGATAATCGAGTGACTACAATCCTCGAATCGGGCGCTGTGCGCACTACATCGAGCGCGGAATACATAGTCACGGAAATCAAACGCCACAAGAAAAGCGTGGCGCTCATTGTCACGACGCTGGCAATCGCCATAGCGTGCATAATCTATTTCACAGGCGCAAACAAACAACACACCGTTGATTCGCTGGCCGTTATGCCGTTCATCAATTCCAGCAGTGATCCGAACGCCGATGCCGTCACAGATGGATTTACCGAAAGCATGATCAGAAACCTCACGCGCGTATCAAGTCTCCGCGTCAGGCCGTTCAACTATGTCTATCGTTTCAAAGGCCAGCAGATAAATCCGCAGGCGGCGGGGAAAGACCTGGGCGTTCACTCTTTGCTGATGGGGCGTATTGCTCAAAACAACGATAATGTTACTGTCAGCGTCGAGCTTATGGATGTTGTAGACGATGTCATCCTCTGGAGCAATACCTACACGAGCAAGTTTTCAGAGCTGTTCTTATTGCAGGAAAAAATATCGCGAGAGATTTTCGATACGCTGCATCTGAAGTTGAGCGACGAGGAAAAGAAACAACTCGAAGCTTCCTATCTTTATCTGAAAGGGCGCGCCTACTGGAACAAGCGAACGACCGATGCCATCAAGGAGGGCATGGATTATTTCCAGCAGGCAATTACTGTAAACCCGAACTACGCGGCGGCTCACGCAGGGTTGGCCGACTGTTACAACATGCTGGTGCTCTACAGCGCGCTGCCGCCTGAGGAAGGTTTCGCGAAAGCAAAAGAGTCGGCGATGAAGGCGCTCGAACTCGACAGCTCGCTTGCAGAGGCGCATACGGCGCTCGCGTTTGTGAAGTTCCGCTATGACTGGGACTGGGCCGGAGCGGGCAGGGAATTCAACCTCGCCTTTGAACAGAACGCCAATTACGCATCCGCGCATCAGTGGTACGCGAATTATTTGACGGCGAGGGGCCAAACGGGCGAAGCCGTAAAAGCTGCGAATCGCGCGCAGGAGCTTGATTCCCTTTCGCTCATCACACTCGCTGTAAAGTCATGGGCGCTATACTTCGCTGGCCGTTACGATGAAGCGATTGCCAATTGCCAGAATGTGCTGAAACAGGACCCGGATTTCTACATAGCGCGCAGGTATCTGGGGATGGCCTACGAGCAGAAGCGAATGTACCCGGAAGCAATCGCCGAGTTTCAGCGAGCGTTGACGCTTTCGAGAAACTCGCTGCTGATGAAATCTCATCTGGGCCATGCTTATGCTGTGAGCGGCGACAAGGCGAAAGCGCAGCAGGTGCTTGATGAATTGCAGGAACGATCAAAGCAGGGGTATGTGTCGGCATATTTGACGGCAGTGATATATGCAGGGCTTGGCGAAAAAGACCGAGCATTTGAATGGCTGGAAAAAGCATACAACGAGAGAGCAGAGTTTCTGATTTACCTGAAAACGGACCCGCGACTGGAAACCCTTCGCACGGACCCACGATTTCACGACCTTCTGCGTCGCATAGGTCTTCTGCAGTGATCTGATAAACTGTTTTAGCAATGAAGGAATTGCTGCCCGCTAATACGATCATCTCGCACTATCGCATAATCTCGCGGCTGGGGGCAGGCGGGATGGGTGAAGTCTACTTGGCCGAAGATACGCAGTTGGGTCGCCGCGTAGCTCTTAAAATTCTGCCCCTGAATTTCACAAACGATGAAGAACGATTGCGCAGATTCGAGCAAGAGGCTCACGCCGCGTCGGCGCTGAATCATCCGAACATCATCACCATTCACGAAGTCGGCTGGGAAACGGGCACGCGTTATATCGCCACAGAGTTCATCGAAGGCGAAACCTTGCGCCAGCGATTGCAACGAGGCAGTTTGAGCGTCCGCGAAGCGCTCGATGTAGCGGTGCAGGTGGCAAACGCTTTAACCGCTGCTCATCAAGTCGGAATCATTCATCGCGACATAAAACCCGAAAACGTGATGCTGCGACCGGACGGCTACGCGAAAGTGCTGGACTTCGGCATAGTGAAGCTGACTGAAAAATTCGTAGAGCGTAAAACCAGCAACTCTGACGCGCTCGATTCGGCGAAGCTCAATCAGGTTAACACCGAAGCAAATATAGTGATGGGCAGCCCAAGCTATATGTCGCCTGAACAGGCGCGCGGCTTTGCCGTTGACGGGCGAACGGACATCTTCAGTCTGGGCGTAGTGCTCTACGAAATGATCGCTGGCCGCCGACCGTTCGAGGGAGAGAGTATCAGCGATGTGATAGTTGCGATACTCGACCGGCAACCTCGGTTGTTATCGGAAGTTTCGCCCGAAGTTTCGCCTCGATTAGAGAACATAGTAAACAAGGCGCTGGCTAAGGACAAAGACGCGCGCTATCAAACTATCAATGACCTGCTCAAAGATTTGAAACGACAGAAGCAGCGCGTGGATTTTGAATCGGGAATGGATGAATCCATCGCGCCTGATTACAGCCTGGAGACAACTGCCGCGATAACAGTCGAAGATGGCCGGGCGACTGTCAAAGCATACTCTGTGCGCGACGACCATGTAGAAACCGGGCGCGCCACGTCGAGCGCCGAATACATCATCACTGAAATCAAGCGGCACAAACGCGGAGCCTTGATCGCGTTCGTGGCCTTTGTTGCGGCATTCGCGCTGCTCGTCTTTTACTTCACGCGAAGCGGGCAGAAAGCGCCGATTGATTCCATCGCCGTCCTGCCTTTTATAAACGAGAGCGCAGACCCGAACACGGAATATCTTTCCGACGGCATCACGGAAAGTCTGATCAACAACCTGTCGCAATCGCGCAGCTTGAAAGTGATGTCGCGCAATTCCGTCTTCAGGTACAAAGGCCAGCAGCCGGACCCTAAAGTTGTCGGGCGCGAGCTTGGCGTGCGAGCCGTGATGACGGGCCGCATCATTCAACGCGGCGATACGCTTTCGGTCAGAGTTGATCTTGTGGACGCGCTCGATAATTCTCAGGTCTGGGGCGAGCAGTATAATCGCCGCGTGTCGGATTTGCTCGCGGTGCAGGAAGATATCGCGAAACAAGTGTCCGAACGCCTGAAACTGAAATTGACGGGCGAAGACGAAAAACGCGTGGGCAAACGATTCACCGAAGATGCGGAAGCTTATCAGCTTTATCTGCGAGGACGATTCTATTGGAGCAAGCGAACCGAAGAAGGCTTGAATAAAGGCATAGAGTATTTCAAACAGGCGATAGAAAAAGACCCCGGCTATGCTCAGGCTTATGCAGGCATGGCCGACTGTTACGCGATACTGGTTGAATTGGAAGGCTCGTCGCCAAAAGAAATTTACCCGAGCGTGAAGGCGGCGGCGCAGAAAGCCATAGAGCTTGACGATTCGCTTGCCGAAGCTCACACATCGCTTGCCGCCGCTTACGAATACGAATGGGACTGGCCGAAGGCCGAAGAGCAGTACCGCCGAGCCATCGAGATGAATCCGAATTATGCGACCGCGCATCACTGGTACGCGGCATATCTGATAAGCCGTTTGCGGTCTGATGAAGCCATACGAGAGATGAAACAGGCGCAGGAGCTTGACCCGCTCTCGCTTATCATAAACACCTCGCTTGGGAGAGTGTTATATGGCGCGCGGCAATATGATCGGGCGATTGAACAATTGAAGAAGACGATTGATATGGATTCCAATTTCGCCGAAGCGCATTTTCAGATCGCCATGGTCTACGAGCAGAAGCGAATGTACGCGGAAGCTCTGGCGGAATATCAAAAGGCGATTGAACTTTATCAAGACCCGACCATGATCGCATGGTCTGCGCGCATCTACGCTTTGACGGGGAGGCGAACTGATGCCGAGCGAGTGCTCGCGCAGTTGAAGGAACAAGCGAAACAGAAATACATCTCGCCTTATCCGCTTGCGACCGTGTATGCGGCGCTCGGAGAGCGAGATAAAGCGTTTGAATATCTCGAAAAAGTTTACGACGAACGCTCTTACTACGTCGTGTTTTTGAACATCGATTCAGTCTTTGACGGATTGCGCTCTGACGCGCGCTTTCAGGATTTGCTGCACCGCATTCGCATAGAGCCCTGAACAACATGTTTTATCTGCGACAGTGTGCCGAGTATCATCTGGCTTTTGATCACGTTAAGACATCGAAGAGGATATGAAATGTCACAAGCAGAAACTGAACAACTCACACGGATGATAATGAGCGTCGCGCTCAGTCGAGCCATTAGCAGCGTTGCAGAGCTTGGCGTTGCCGATTTAATCGAAGCCGGTTCGGCTCAATCGGCGGCGTCGCTTGCCAGCGCGACCGGAACTCACGAACGTTCGCTCTATCGCATCATGCGTTTTCTGGCGAGCCACGGACTGTTTCAGGAAACCGGCAACCGCCAGTTTGAGCATACTCCGCTTTCGCAGTGTCTCAGGAGCGATGCCAAAGGGTCATTTCGAGCCGCCGCACAAATGTTTTACCATATGTTTTCGGGTTGGGATGGATTGCATCACGCTGCCTTAACCGGCGAACCCGGCTTCGATAAAGTGTTCGGACAACCGCTGTTCGAGTATATCGGAACTCACCCTGAACTGGCCCCGGTCTTTGATGCCGGGATGACAGCCATTCACGGTCACGAAACCGCTGCCATGCTCGACGCCTATGATTTCAGCGGCATCCATGCGTTAGCTGATATTGGCGGCGGCAACGGGTCATTGATCAGTGCCGTCCTGCAGCGCTATCCCGCAATGAAAGGCATCTTGTTTGACCTGGGCCATGTCATTGGGCGAGCGCGGGAAAATATACAGGCCAGCGGGCTGAGCGACAGATGCTCGGTTATCGAAGGAAGCTTTTTTGAGTCTGTTCCGAGCGGCGCAGATGCCTATCTGTTTCGCCACATCATTCACGACTGGACGGACGAGCAATGCGTGCAAATTCTGAGTAACTGCCGGAACGTAATTCCAAACGATGGAAAGCTCTTAATCGTTGAAGCTGTCGTGCCGACGGGAAACGAACCCTCGTTAGCCAAAGATTTCGATATGACCATGCTGACCTTTCCCGGTGGCATTGAACGAACGGAAGAAGAGTATAGCTCCCTCTTCGAGCAGGCAGGTTTCCAACTCAGTCCCATTACGCCTACGGCATCAGCCATCAGCGTTGTCGAAGGAAAACCAATATAGAAGAATGGAAAACCATCTTTTATTTCAAATTAAATTCGACGGACGTTTTAATCCAGCAGGCTATAGGAGCGCCCTTTTTCATAGCTGGCAAAAACTTCAATGACAGCATTGATTTGATCGCTTCTTCAGTCAATCCATCAGGAAGCGCATTCGTAACGCGAAAATCTGTGACGCTGCCATCAACGCCAACCTCAATATGTAGCCCGACAACACCTAATACTTTATGCACGCGGGCTTCTTCCGTATATCGTGGCGCTCCTCGTATAAGCGCCCTCGGTTGCTTATCCGTCTGTAGATTGTTAGGCAAGGGCGTTGAATCTTTGAGCGGTCGAGGGAAAGGGAATTCGCCCCATGTTTTTCCGTTCTCGAATTGTCCCCCAACTACCTTAACCGCCAAGTGCGCAGGGTCGCCCGATAAGGTCATCAAAACGATCTCTACTTTTTGATTCTTCCTGCCGCCGAGCGCGAGCGTCCTGGGGTAAATGTAAAACATGTGATTCGCTTGATTGTTTAATAACTGCAGGCCGACGACGCTGATTCTCTCCTCCGAATTATTATATAAATTAATGGTTGCCTTCATCGCATAATCATTAATCGGTGTCGTCAATTCTCCGGCTGCGTTGGTCTGCGGCTCGCGCTTAATCCCTCTGATCTTTGCATCGACGATGGTTACAGGTGAGCCGTTTGATGCGGTGACTTGAATCGGAATATCAATCGTCTGCTCTAATACCTTCCGAAGCTCTTTGGCTTCTTCATCAGAGATCACTGCCTTGAAACTTGTCAGATCAATTCGGCCAGTGCGCGCAGAGGTTTGCTGCTGGCTTTCCTGCGCCTTTCCCATCAATCGACTAAAGGGAAAAAGGGCGATTGCTGCGCAGGTTTTCACGAGTGAACGACGCAGAGTATTCATATGCGTTTCCTTATTACCAAAGAGAGTAGATGTTTGGCAAGATATAATACTCAAGCCGTCCGGCACCGGAATACTTGCAAATCCGGGCGCAGCAAATGAACCAAAAAGTCCGTAGGTTTGATGTCTTATATGAACAGCGTGCTCCCGATGATTGGAATCTGGCTGTGGAAATGCAGATAAGTTGAAGTCTCGATTAAATCACCGCACACAAAGCCAAACTATTGCGTTTCGTTAATATTGGAGCTAATATTACAAATCCATGTGCGAATGATTGTTTGTCCCTGTCTCAAAAAAAAATAAGAGAGAATGGTTATGAGAATCTTCTCCGAGCGGCCCATTGCTGCGTCCCGTCCCAACATAGACTTGGCGGCTTGCATATTAGCGACTGCCGTAGGCAGTTTTGTGTTAACCGGCTGGGCCTTAGATATTGAATTATTAAAACGTATCTATCCCACTCTGGTCGCCATGAACCCGATTACCGCAATATGCTTTTTGCTTCTCAGCAGTTCGTTATTGTTGATGCGCTCAAGTAAGGTCGATCAGAGGACGCTTCTCATCGCGAAAGTGTGCGCCGGAATAGTTATTCTGGTAGGGCTTTTAAAACTGATTGAAACTATTTCCGGCTCGGTTATTGGCGTTGACCAGTTGCTCTTTAGAAATAAGCTGGCATACGACATTACGGGACAGCCTAACAGAATGGCTCCCAATACGGCGCTGAATTTTGTCCTGCTCGGCTGCGCTTTATTATTCCTCGATGAGATGATAATGCGTAAGCTGTATATCGCTCAGGCGCTTGTTGTCATATGTCTATTTGCCTCGCTGATTCCCATAATCGGTTACGCATATGGCGCAAAGATGTTTTATGGCATCGGCCAGTACATTCCGATGGCCCTGCATTCAGCGATCACATTTTTAGTGCTCAGCATCGGCATATTAATGTGCCGCCCCAATCATGCGCTTGCAAAGGCGATGCTCGATAAGGGAATCAGCGGCATCGTAGCTCGCCGTTTCCTGCCTGCCGTCATCTACCTTCCGGCCATTACAGGCTGGCTCCGCCTGGAGGGGCAGCAACTGGGGCTTTACGAAAATGAACTGGGCGTAACGCTAATGGTCGTGACGCATACGTTAACTCTTTCCGCGCTTGTATTGTATAACTCGTTTACGCTCCACCGCATTGACGCTCAGCGAAAGCTGGCCGAGTCTCAGCTAA
>DATEKX010000475.1:0-2679 GCA_035277165.1 Blastocatellia bacterium
CGAAGTAAGTCGTCAGGCACGCTCGCTCGATCTGTTGCTGCAACAGCACGATCATTTTGCGAGCCTGATACGCGAATGCGTGAGCCAGGCGCGCGAAACTCGCATTGCGATTGACAAGGCCCGCCGCGCGATTGAAAAGAAGAAGTGGAACGAAGACGAGCGCGAGTTAAGAAAGAATTTGCGGGACGCCGAGCGCAAGCTCACAGATTTGGAAGAATGCTGGCACGTCAACGCGCTTGAGATGGATCGTTCGCTCGCCTCAATCAGCAGCGGCGAGTATGAAGCAAACCTCGCCAAAAAAGAACTGGTCGAGGCAAATCTTCGGCTGGTCGTTTCGATAGCCAAGAAGTATACGAATCGCGGATTGCAATTTTTGGATTTGATTCAAGAAGGCAACATCGGCCTGATGAAAGCAGTGGACAAATTCGAGTGGCGGCGCGGGTACAAATTCTCGACCTACGCAACGTGGTGGATCAGGCAGGCCATCACGCGCGCCATTGCCGATCAGGCGCGAACGATTCGCATACCAGTTCACATGATCGAAACCATCAACAAGTTGATTCGCACTTCGCGCTCGCTGGTTCAAGAGTTGGGCCGCGAGCCTAGCTCTGAAGAGATAGCGAGGAAGATGGATATACCTGTGTCGAAGGTGCGAAAAGTTTTGAAGATCGCGCAGGAGCCGATCTCGCTTGAGACTCCGATTGGTGAAGAAGAAGACTCGCACTTAGGCGATTTCATCGAAGACAAGACAATAGCCAATCCTGCGGACTCTGTAATCACGTCCAATCTGCGAGAGATCACCGAAGAAGTTTTGAAATCGCTCACTCCGCGCGAAGAGAAAGTCATCAAGATGCGCTTCGGGCTCGGCCCGAACGGCAGCGAGCACACTCTTGAAGAAGTGGGCCAGCATTTCGCCGTCACGCGCGAGCGCATACGTCAAATCGAAGCCAAAGCTCTGCGCAAACTGCGTCACCCGTCGCGCTCGCGCAAGCTGAAAGCATTCCTCGAATCCGCAAGACCTTGATAATAATTCCTGATATCTTTTGCTTTCCTCTATCCATCACCTCTCATAAGTCATGGCTGTAACAAAGTCGGTTGACAGGCATGGTAGGGGCAGGGCTTGTCCCTGCCCGAATCGCTGACAGGCGATGAGTAGTCATGGTCTTACGATCATTCGGGCAGGGACAAGCCCTGCCCCTACCTTTACTTTGCAACAGTCCTGTCTCATAAGTCGGCCTGCTTGACTTATTTCAGTCTTTGAAATAAACCTATTGTACAACTGCGGGAAAGGAGTCAATCCTATGGCAGGTCAAGCTGAGAGCAACCATGCTCATCCTACGATACAGGACGAGCAGCAACTCAGGCGAATCAATAAAGAATGGGTTGATGCGCTGGTTCAAGGCGATACTGCAACACTCAATCGCGTTATGGATGAAAACTGCATCTTTAGCTATGCCCTGGACGGCGATGATAAATCACAGTTCATAGCAGATATTGAGTCAGGAGACCTGAAGGTTGACTCGCTCAAGCGCGATAATGTCGAAGTCTGGATTTATGGATCAACCGGCGTATTGATAGCCTTTGATACTGCTGTCTGGAATTATAAAGGTCAGCACATACAGAACCATTATCGAACAATTCACGTCTACGCAGAACGTGATGGGCAATGGCAAATCGTAGCGATACAGGCAAGCCCCATCTCGTTGAAATAATCCAAGCATATTTGTTGAAACACATACCAGGATACATTCGATTGAGTCGCGCATTACGTCGCTGCTACGAACGGTATGGCCCGAATCGGTTTCTCGGGTTTGCGCCGCCCGGACATTTCTATTCCCCGCTTCCAGACATTCGGTTTATTGATCGCTATCGAGCGGCGCTTTTTAATCGCCAGGTATCAAGCGTGCCGGGAATCGAAAATAATGTAGAAGAACAACTCGCCCTCGTCGCCAGGTTTTCCGATTATTATGATGAGCTTCCGTTCAAGGACGATAAAAGCTCAGGGCTTCGTTATTACTTCCGCAATTCATACTTTTCTTATGGCGACGCTATCATCTTATATTCAATGCTACGCCATTATCGCCCGCAGAAAATTATAGAAGTCGGCTCCGGCTTTTCATCTGCGTTGATGCTTGATACGAACGACCTTTTTTTCTCAAAAAGGATGGCGCTTACATTCATAGAGCCTCACCCCGAACGACTCTTTTCTTTGCTGAACGACGAAGACAAAAAGCGACACGAAACCGTGATGGACATCGTGCAGGATGTTCAGCTTGATCGGTTCGCGGCCTTGAACGCCAGAGATATTCTATTCATTGATTCTTCGCATGTGGCAAAGATTGGCAGCGATGTTGTTCACCTTCTGACTAACGTTCTGCCACGACTCAACACGGGCGTCATCATTCACTTCCATGACGTGTTTTGGCCTTTCGAGTATCCCGAAGAGTGGGTTCGAGACGGAATAGCCTGGAATGAAAACTATATTCTAAAAGCGTTCCTGCAATTCAACGCGAATTTCAAGATACTATTTTTCAACTCATATCTTGCGATTCATCACAGGGATTTATTAGAGCAAAAGCTGCCATTATTTCTGAAGAATACGGGCGGCAGCCTTTGGCTTGAGAAAGTTTCATAATGCTGACGTTTTCTTTTTTTTATAATGCGCCGTTGTTCGCGCTT
>DATEKX010000476.1:0-2447 GCA_035277165.1 Blastocatellia bacterium
AGATAAGTTGCTCCGAGGTTGAGATAGACTGTGAAAAGCGGTTTTTTAGATTTATCTAACGCAGATTTGTATTCTGTTATTGCTTCATCAAATCGCCCGCCTCTCATCAGCCGGTTTCCTCGGTCGATGTGCTGGCCTACGTCTGTCGAAACTACTTCATCGATTGGAAGTATTTCAATCCGGCTGATCGGGTCGGATTGCGAGTTAGCAGTCTGGCCGACCGCAATCACTGCCGCCGCAAAAATCATAGCCACCGTCAGTAAAAATGCCGCGTGTGATTTCGTATTATTAAACGACATGGATTCCCTGCTCCTTATTAAACGGTCGTTCATTATAAAGTTACATTTACAACCGAGGTTTTATTTCTTCGATTCTGAATATTAACTTTATCAGCGCACTCTGAAAGCTCGCAAGAAAATAAAAATAACAAAAATTCGAGCAGGATAACGCGATGCTTTTCACTAAGAGCGAGTATTGAAATAGGGTAAAGCTTCAATCCAGCCTGCGCGCGCAGGCGACAGCTTCTAGCCCAGAGCCTTAGCTCTGGGTCACGCCACCGCCTAATGCCTAGCCCGCAAAGCGGGCGGCAGAGTTGCTGTCGCCCGCTTTGCGGGCTAGGGTGCAATGCAGCAATATCTAGCCCACATCCGAGGATGTGGGCTAGATACCGACATCCGCTTCGCGGGTTGAACACTGCCATGTCAATACACGCTCTAAGCATCAATATAGGATTTGTTACAAAATCGTGATACACTGCCGCAAAGATTGTGCCGTCGAAAGGAGATGTCCATGAAAAGAACTATAATGCTGCTGATTATATTGCTGACTTTTGCTTTTACCGCAGTAGGGATAGAGACAGACCCTTGTTTAATGAATCCTCCGCCGAACGCGCATTTCGACCCGGAATGCACGGAGGCGTGCGCCAAGATGTTTCCATTGCCCAGTGAGGAACGCTGCGAATGTATGCTGAGTTGTCTCAGGCCGATAGACGACCCCGGCTTGTAGACGCCTATTGAGACTGGAGACTCTTTCTAATTTTATCTCGATACTCTTGAGCCTTAGCGCGCACGACTCGCCCGTCAATTGTCTGCACTTGTCGATCTTCCATAACTATGCGACCGTTTATCATCACCGTTTCAACGTCTGATGCTTTGGTCGCGTAAACAAGATGCGAGTAGACGTTATAAAGCGGCGCTTGATGCGCGCTGTCTAAATTTACAATCAGCAAGTCCGCGAGTTTCCCTGCTTCGAGCGAACCGATTTCTCGGTCAAGGTGAATGGCTCGCGCGCCGCGAATCGTCGCCATCTCAAGCGCCTCGCGCGCATTGATGACGGTCGGGTCTTTCGCAACCAGCTTGTGCAGCTTTGCCGCAGTGTCCATCTCTTCCCACATATTCAGATCGTTGTTTGATGCAGCGCCGTCCGTGCCCAGCCCCACGGCTACACCTGCTTTTAGCATCTGTGGCACGGGAGCGGCTCCTGCAGCCAGTTTCATGTTCGACTGAGGGCAATGGCCGACGCCAACCGAACGCGCCGCAAGCGTCTTGATGTCTGCCTCAGTGGGCCAGACCATGTGCGCTGCGATCACGCGATTGTCGAGCAAGCCAATGCGTTCGAGATAAGCAACAGGACTTGCGTTGTATTTCTCCTGAATCGTTTTCACCTCGGCATAGTCTTCCGCGACGTGAATGACGAGCGGCACATCTTTGCGCATCGAAAATTCATGAGCCTGTTTCAGATGATCTGTTGACACAGTGTACGGCGCGTGAGGAGCTATAGCAGGAGTGATGAGCGGGTGACCTTTCCATCGGGCGACGAACTTTTCCATGTACTGCATTCCCGCGTCCCACGTCTTGTTGTCGGGCACAGGAAAATCAATGAGCGTTTCTCCGAGCACTGCGCGGACGCCAGCGCGCGCAGTCTCTTCGGCTACGGCATCCTCGAAGTAATACATGTCAACATAGGTGGTCGTCCCGCCTTCGATCATCTCAAGGCAGCCGAGCCGCGTTCCCCAACGGACAAATTGCTCGTCAACATTTTTCGCTTCAGCCGGGAAGATATATTTCTGCAACCACTCCGGCAGCATCAGGTCATCGGCTATGCCGCGAAACAAAACCATAGGAACATGCGTGTGCGTGTTGATGAGCCCGGGCATCACCACTTTGCCCGTGGCGTTGATCGTATTAGCGGCAGAATATTTAGCCGCGATTTCGGCGGAAGTCCCGACCGCAACTATGCGTTCGCGCCGAACTGCAACCGCGCCGTTTTCAATGACGCGCGCCGAGCCGTCCATTGTGACGACAGTGCCGCCGCGAATGATGAAGTCCACGCGCTCGGCCGCGCTGGCGCAGAACGGCAAGACGCCAGCGACCAGTACAAGAATCAGAAAGATTATTATGATGGTTTTCTTCAATCGTTATCCTCCGCTTCGGCTCAGCAGGTTTTCA
>DATEKX010000477.1:0-3598 GCA_035277165.1 Blastocatellia bacterium
ACTGACTGGCGAACTCGGCAAACGCGAATGTATCATACTCGCGCTTTTACAAATTCAGACGAGGAGGCGTTTATGCTCTACGGCGTTGGAATGTTTGCTACCGATTACGCTATCAGACCTGATGACCTCGCGCGCGAATCAGAAGCGCGAGGGTTTGAATCGCTCTGGCTGCCTGAGCACACTCACATCCCTGCCAGCCGTCGCTCGCCCTATCCCGGCGGCGGCGACCTGCCTAAAGAATACTGGCACTCTTACGATCCATTCGTTGCGCTTATGGCTGCGGCCAGCGTCACTGAGCGGCTTCGCATAGCAACCGGGATCTGCCTGCTCATCGAGCGCGACCCCATCACCACGGCCAAAGAGATTGCGAGCCTGGATATGCTATCGAACGGGCGATTCATATTCGGCATAGGCGGTGGCTGGAACGCCGAAGAGATGGAGAATCACGGAACGGATTTCAAGAAGCGATGGCGCGTGCTGCGCGAGCGAGTGCTGGCGATGAAAGAAATCTGGACTAAAGACGAAGCCGAGTATCACGGCGAGTTTGTCAATTTCGACCCGATCTGGTCGTATCCAAAACCTGTGCAGAAACCGCATCCGCCTATCTTGATGGGCGGCGACGGGCCTACGACGTTTGATCGCGTGATAGAGTTCTGCGACGGATGGATGCCGATAGGCTATCGCATGTCTGACCCGGTTGAAAAAATATCTGCGCTGAGACGGCGAGCGGAAGAAGCAGGGCGCGACCCGCAATCAATATCAGTGACGATCTTTGGCGCAAACCCTGAGCGCGAAGCCCTGGATCAATTCGAGAGCGCGGGCGTCGAGCGCGTCATACTGATGCTGCCTGCTGTTGACCGCGACACGGCTTTGCCGCTGCTCGACCGATACACAGAGTTGATCAAATAGAGCTCTGACATTTCGATTGACCAGTGACGCCGAACTGGTTAGCGTCACTGGTCACTGCTGAATTCTTCCCAGTATTTTTTTATCTCGCTCTTCAACACATCGTCTTTAAAGTTGTGCAGGTAAGGCGAGAAAGGTTTTCGCTTTGTATTATAGAGGTCGAATGTGCCGACGCTCTTTTCGTCTTCCAGTATCATCACTCGCGCGAATTGATCGTTGTAGATTCGATCAAAGGCCGCGTCAATCCCCTTCACCATCAGGAACTCAAGAAAGCGATCTTTTTTGTCGAGCAATTCAACATTACCCTTTGATTCGTCGGCCTGAGCAACAACCGACAACGCGCCTTTTTTGGCAAACTTATCCGCGCGATCATTCCATCGGTTGCCTGTATGACTTGCCACTTTATGCCAGCGAATTCGTATGCCTGATGCGCGCACAAATTTCCCGTAGCTTTGAGTCAATGATTGATTGGCTTTCCATGCGCCCGTCGCCCATTTTTCTATCCCTAAGTAATCGTAAAAAATCGAAACCTCTTTCACATCATTCTTCTGACACCACTTCAGCGCTTCTTCAACGGCTACAAGCTCGCCTGCAACCTGACGAGTCCCGTTTGCCGCCGTGTCCGCGACTTGTCCGAAAAGTTCTTCAACCGCTCTGCCATCTTTGAGAATGACCAGCCCGTAGCCTGTCGCTCCGTTTATGTACGAGCCGTCCACATAAATTTCGTAGCCTGTTGTGGGCGCAATTGTTTCGGCGCTCGCGACTGTTTCGGCGCTCTCTTCGTGCCAGCATTCTTCCAGTTGTGACGCGATTGATCTATTTTTCAGTTCGTGAGTCTTGAGCGAAAAAGAGTTGGTTTTCGGACTGTAGTATAGGGTGGCGTTTCCGAACTCACAGCCCTCGGTCGTGATTGATATTTTGACCATGTAATCGCGAAAAGAATCTTCAACTATGGCCCCGGCTATCCCTGCTCGATTTGCAGCGCAGATGAACTCTTCAGCTCTGGCGCGCAGCTTCCCTTCAAACTTGCTCATTATCGATTATCACCCATCAGCATTTTCTGATGAGTAAGCATAGAACGTTTTTTCCGTTTCGTCGCCCTAAGCTTGTGACGCTTGGTGTTGCAACGCGCGTTCGACCGTTGCCACAACCTCGGCGAGGTCGAACGGCTTGGTTATGAAATCGAACGCGCCCGCTTGTTTTGCGTCGGCTAAAGATTGATCGTCAACATTTCCTGAAATCATCACTACCACTGTGCGCGGGCTTTTCTTTGCAACAAAACGGCACAATTCAATCCCGGACATTCCAGGCAAGCCTATATCGGCGAGGATCAGGTTGAAGAAATGTGATTCAATCAGCCGAGTCGCTTCGTTTGCGTTCGGTGTAGTGAAGCAATCGAACTGCGGGCTGAGAATCTCTTCCAGAAGTGCGCGAATTGGCTCCTCATCTTCAACAACGAGCACGGAGACGGATTCGTCACTCATGGTGACCTCCCTCTGCTTGAATAGCTTCTCCTTTATTGAATGACTGAGACATGAGCCCGTTACGTTTAAGGCAACGAGAGTATGCCAATTTGCTCAATAGTGCAAGAAGTTTTTGGAGTAAATCTTACACTGGCAATCAGGCATTAATCTTTTTAAACGAAAGGGCACAAATCCGGCTCGACCCAGCTTGCGCGCGCGCGCACAGACATAAGCAGATCACGGCTGTAGTATTTAAGCGGCAGGTTCTTGTCTCCGCAGCTTTCGAGCATGCCGTTGACAAGTTCTATGAATGAACAGTCCGCATCTGCAAACAAAAGATAGCGGCTGACAATGCAAATCCAGAACATAGTCATCGTCTCGTGATAACCAGCAGTCGGAGTTGTCTTGACTCCTTTCGCAGCATTGAATCGCTTGATGCCGTTGCGAATGCGAGCGGTCGCTTCTCTGCCTGAATAGTGAACCAGATACCACATCGCAACCGTCAGGTGCGCCTGATGCGTCCACTCAGGTTTAGGCAACGAGCAGTCGTCGAACGCTCGCACGAGGGTTTCGACTTTGCTGAACGTGTCGTATTGCTCAACAACCATTTTACATTTTTCGATTGCAAGAACTTCGTTTGTCATAATCGCTCCGCATTTGCGGTCAGCCATCTCGCAATGGAAATGGCTGACTGTAAGTTTCATCAAGCGACGACCTCTTTCGCGTCGCCTAAGAAAAGGTACTTGCGCCATTCGGGGCGCGAGCGAGCAGCGTAATACATCACAGATTTCTCCAGCCCGTAACTGAGCGCGCTCGGGTTCGCAAGAAGCGGCATTCGCGCTTCTTCGGGTGTGCGATCTCCCTTACGCTGGTTGCACACCTTGCACGCGACGCAGAGGTTTTCGGCCACAGTCCGCCCGCCCCGCGAGCGGGGCAATATGTGGTCGAGCGTCAGGTCGAAGGCGGTGCCTTTCACGCCGCAGTACTGGCAGCGATAGCGATCACGCGCGAGGATGCTTGCGCGCTGGTTCGACGCGCGTCGGCGGCGGCCTCTGATGTCAATGTATTCGATGAGCCTTATGACCGAAGGCGCAGGGAATACAAAGCTCGGCGAGCGCAGCACTCGGTCGCCGTCAAGCTCTACGACTTCTGCCGACTGTTTCCACACAAGGCGGATTGCGCGAGGAAGGCCAACGGTGCCCAGCGGCTCATAAGAGGCGTTCAACAGC
>DATEKX010000478.1:0-7891 GCA_035277165.1 Blastocatellia bacterium
GGATGCCGGAGTCCTGGTCACGATCACAGCGCCTGTCGGTGGTGAAACTTTGATTCAAGGCTCGACCTTCAACATCACCTGGGATGTGCCACTGGCGTTAAGACCTCAGATCAAAGGATTCGATGTGTTCTTCGCTTCTGATGGAGTAACCTTCGTTCCGCTTACGCCTGTTAATCCTACACAGCCTGCGCTGGGACCGGGTGTTTTCACTTTCGCGTGGACAGTGCCGAATCTTTGCGTTTCGACGGCGAAGGTGCTTGTCAGGGCAACCAGCATCACGAATGCTATCTCCACATCTACGAGCGGGTTCTTCTCGATTGCCCAGCGCGGCCCGACCGTTGATACTACAACTGGAACCATATTCTTCAACAGCAGCGGCACGAAGCTCAACTTCCGCATCACTACCATAAACGGCGTCGAAGTGAGATTCGAGGACGGCGTTAAACTCGAAATCGCAACTGATGCGGCGGGCACGCAGTTCTTCGAGGTGGCGAAGACCAAGAAGAAGAGCAGCGGCAATAAACTGCAATCCAAAGGCAAGGTCAATAATCTGGATGTGGGAGACTTCTTCACAGATGGTTCGACACGCCTCGTTCGCATCACCAATCCCACGTGCGGAGTCACACTGCTTCTGCTGAAACGCGTCGGCAACAATCTGGTTGTGGATGCAACAACTCAGGAGATTCAGAACTTCCGCGTTGTTCCTGAATAAACTTCATCAGTAAACTAAAAAAGGCCAGCCGTAAATGGCTGGCCTTTTTTTTGATCTCATGACAGTTTCCGAAAGCTATCTTCGCTCGTAGTATCTCATCACCAGACCGTCGCGCCCGATAGCATACCCGCGATTCTTGAAGAAAGAGACAGAAAAGAGATCGCCCGTTGTTGCACTGTCCTGATCGACCCAGTTGCGCCCGCCGTCATAAGTGCGAATGATGCGGCCTCCGTACCCGACTACCCACCCTGTCTTTTTATCAATGAAGCTCATCCCATACAGCGGCTCGCGCACGTTTAATTGCACGCGTTCCCACGTAGCGCCACCGTTTTCAGTCCTGAGCAGCGTCCCGTTGTCGCCCGTAACCAATCCTATCCGGTCATTAATCAGGTAAACTCTGTTCAGATCATCCTTCGTTCCTGACCTCTGAGGGTACCAGTTGCGACCTGCATCGTCTGTGTGCAGAATCACGCCGCCCGTTCCAACTACCCATCCCTTGTCGCCTTGAAAGCTCAGGTGAAATAACTGTGCGTCAACACCGCTCTTCTGCTCGCGCCAGCTTGCGCCGCCGTTGGTCGAAGAGAGTATCAATCCTTTGTCGCCCACGATGTATCCGTAATCGCGGTCCGTGAACTGAACGGAATAGAGGTCAATCGCGCCGCTGTCGGGCTGCCCGTCCGCGCTCTTGTAGCGAGACGTGTAATAGCTCTTGATAAAGCTGCGACCGCCGTCAGTGCTCTTGAGCATCGCGCCCGCGTCTCCGACGACCCATATCCGATTGCCGCGCGCGTAAATATCATTCAACCCCGAATCAACGCCCGCGCTCTCTTCCTGAAAATTACGGCCCTCATCAAAAGACCGCGCAACCAGCCCATCAGCGCCGACCACCCATATGTAGTCGCCGTCATAGAAAACCGCGTTGATGACCGCAGGTTTGTCGCCCTTCTTGATTATCTGCAAACGCGACCACCCCTGCTGCGCAAACGCTAATGCGGCCAGCATCATCGTTAAAGCAAGTATTGCAAATCCAGCCGTGAATCTTCTGCTACTAATCATTCATTCCTCCGCTCAGGTTCCGCTCGCAATTTGAACCTCTGAATCTTTCCTGTCGAAGTTCGAGGCATTTCATCAATCAATTCGATCCGTGACGGCACTTTGAATTTAGCGAGTCTGGAGCCTGCGAAATTACGCAACTCTTCTTTGATCTTTTCGCCGTCGCCTTCTTGTCGGATGACCACAAAGGCACGCACAGTTGCCAGCCCGTCGCGGTCAACAGCAGAAACTACTGCGGCTTCCTGAACGGCTTCGTGCGCGAGCAACACCGATTCCACTTCGATTGGAGAGACCCACAGACCTCGGACTTTGAAGCAATCGTCAGAACGCCCTACGTGATAAAAGAAGCCGTCTTCATCGCGGAGATAGATGTCGCCGGTTTTTACCCAACCTTCCTGAATCGTCGCTTCGGTAAGCTCAGGCCGATTCCAGTACCCGACAGTTGCGCTCCCGCCTTTCACCCACAGATTGCCTGATTCGTTCGCAGATACTTCATTGCCTCCGTCATCAACAAGCCTTGCGGCGTACCCTGTAACGATTTTCCCGCTCGAACCGGCTCGCGTTTCGCCCGCTTTGTTTGAAATGAAGATGTGCAGCATCTCGGTCGAGCCTATGCCGTCGAGAATCGTAAGGCCGAACTCGCGCTGCCAGTCCTCAAAGATTCTCGCGGGCAGCGCTTCGCCAGCCGAAACGCACAACCTCAGCGATGAAACATCTATGGAGTTGTTTGCATGAAAATCCAGCAGCGCGCGGTAGACGGCGGGCACTCCGAAAAACACAGTCGGCTTTTGCTCTTTGAAAATTCTCGCGATGCGCTCTGCGTTCGGGCGCTCTGAATCGAGCAGGACACGCGCGCCAGCCGCCAAAGGAAACGATAAACTGTTGCCCAGTCCGTAAGCGAAAAACAATCGCGATGATGAGTAGATTCGATCCTGCGCGGTGAATCGTAAAACGTTCTCGGCATACGATTGCACCGTGAACGGAATCGCTCCGTGATGATGTAGCGCCCCTTTTGGCGTGCCTGTGCTGCCCGAAGTATAAAGCATGAATGCCGGTGAATCTTGAGTCGTGACAGTACGCGATTCCTGATTTGCAGCCCTTTCAATATCAGCGTTCAAGCAAGATCGATCTTTCGCACTGACTCCGACAACCGCGTAGTTATCAGGTAAAGCCGCGTCGCTTGAATAAAGCTTCTCTTTCAACTCTGCTTCATAAATGACAAGTCGCGCGCCCGAATCTTTGATGATGAACTTTACATCATCCGGCGATAAAGCGGTATTTACAGGCACGCTGATTGCCCCGATTGATGCCGTCGCAAGAAAGTACGAAATGAAAAGAGGCGAATCATAAAGCAGCAGAGCTACGCGGTCGCCTTCCACAATTCCCTGCTCTCTCAGTTGGCCGATGTAGTAGAGCACAAGATTGCCGAGCGCATCATAGGAAATGCGTTCGCCGCAATATTCAATCGCAATGTTGTCTCCGATTCGAGAAAGCCGTTCAGAGCCAAGAAAATAATCGCACAGGTTAAAGCGGGAAGGATTGAGCGTCATAATGGACGCGATTATATGACGGCGACTGCCTTCATTCAAAGTATCAGGGGTGAAGGTAAATGTCTCGGCCCTCTTTTCGCTCTACGACGAGTTTATTTTCAGCGGCGGCGTAATCGAGATGAGCAACCGTTTCTGAAAGAGCTAGAAAGCGGTGATAACCGTTCGCCGCAGGAAACAGCAATGCCGACGCTTCCCATGCGCTAATTCCATTTCGCGGCACTAGCTTCAATAGTTTCGATTGCCTTAAATTCGTGAAGCGATAGAGCCTGTGAAAGTGCTCGTCGTAATCTTCAATATCGTCGCCGTGCCCGCCCTTCAGTACCGTAGGCGCAAGCGAACGTATTCGAGCGAGCGAGACGAGATATTCGCCCAGCGATTGAAACCGTTTCTTCTCGTTGATCGGATCAGGGCTGAGAACAGGATTCGGCGTGATGTTTTTCAGCACAGTGTCGGCAGAAAACACGAGCCGGTTGCTTGTGCGCACAAGGCAGATAGAACCCGGCGTATGACCCGGCGTGTGGACTACGGTCAGGCTTTCATGCTCGAAGAGAATTTCATCTTCATCTTTTAAGATTTCGACATTGGCAAGCGGATAGGCAAAGCCTTTGAACTTTTCATATCCGGCTTCCATTCGATCAATCGTGTCTCGCGGCACGCCCGCCCCGGCCAGTATCTCACGATACGCGAGATAATCAGTGTTGGCAGAAACGGCGGGCGCGTCCCACTCGTGGATGTAGACAGTCGCGTTAGATTCTTCGACTACTAATTGAGCAAGCCCGTAATGATCTGCGTGCGCGTGCGAAATGATTATGCGTTTGATGTCCGAGAGCTTGTAGCCCAATCGCGCGAGGCCCGCCCTCAATCCTTCGAGCGAAGCCGTATCGCGCGGGCCGACATCTATCAACGTCAGCGGGTCTTCTTCGATAAGATAAGCGTTGACAGGCCCAACATAAAAAGGCGTGGGCACGCTGATGCGATGGATTTTCATATTAAAGAGAGTTCACGCAGAGGCGCAGAGGAATAATAGTTTTTCTCTGCGCCCCCTCTGCGGCCTCTGCGCCTCTGCGGTTAATCTGATTTCTTCCTACAGATTATATCGTCCGGCTTCGACGATTGAATCGGCTATGCGGCGACGAGCGGCGACTGTGTTGTACGGCGTGCTCTTCATATAACGACGCAACACGCCCATCATCATTCGCAGGTCATCGCCTTCGGCCATCGCGGCAATCGCATTCTTTGCGTTGCGCTCCACGCGCTGAATCGCATCGCTTGCAAAGACTCGCGCGGCGTCTATCTGCAATGCGACGTTTGCTTCGCCCTTCACAGATGCGAGTTTTTCAGTTCTGAGAATTGCGCTCTCCATTGCGAAGACATCCATGATCATGTCGCTCGCGGCGGCCAGTACTTCCTGTTGCTCGGACGCTTGCTTGCCATACTTCAACGCGGCAGAACCGAGCACGGCGACAATTGCCTTTTTGCAGTTGGTAAGTGCGGCGCGGTCTTCTGCAAACAACGTGTCGGGCAACTCTTCAGGCATCGAAGGCGAAAGCATGTCTTCCTGCAGTTTCTTTGCTGCCGCAAACAGGGCGTTCTCGCCTTTGGCCGCGCGGCGCAGGAACTGTCCCGCGATTATCAGGCGGTTGATTTCATTTGTGCCTTCGTAGATGCGAGCGATGCGCGAATCGCGATAGGCTTTTTCGACAGGGTAGTCGCTGGAATAACCGTTGCCGCCAAAAACCTGCACCGCTTCATCGCAAACATAGCCGAGCCATTCGCTGCCAGTCACTTTGATTATCGAGCATTCGACTGCGTAATCTTCGATTGCCTTCAAAGCCTCTTTCGGGATGTTGCGATCAACGGATGAAAGCGCTTCTTCGATCATGCCGACTGTTCTGTAGATCATGCACTCGCCGACGTAAGCGCGAATCGCCATCTCTGCTAGCTTGTGCTTGATTAATCCAAACGATGCGATTGGCACACCAAACTGGAATCGCTGCTTTGCGTAATCAGTCGCAATGCCTGTGAGCCGCTTCGAGCCTTCAATGGAACTTACGCCGAGTTTCAAACGACCGATGTTCAAAATGTTGAAGGCGATCTGATGGCCTTTGCCTATTTCGCCCAGAACGTTTTCGACAGGAATCTGCGCGTCTTCGAGATTGACCGCGCAAGTCGAAGAACCGTTCAACCCCATCTTGTGCTCTTCGGGCGCGATTGAAACGCCGGGGAATGTGCGCTCGACTATGAAGGCTGTGAATTTGTCGCCGTCAATCTTTGCGAAGACGATAAAAACATCTGCAAAGCCCGCATTGGTGATCCACATCTTCTGGCCGTTGAGCGTGTAATGCGTTCCATCTTCTGAAAGCACCGCCGTAGTCTTCGCGGCAAGCGCGTCAGAACCTGAGCTTGATTCGGTCAAAGCATAAGCGCCGACCCATTCGCCTGTGGCAAGCTTAGGCAAGTATTTCGCCTTCTGCTCATCGTTGCCGAAATAGACTATCGGCAGCGTGCCTATGGTTGTATGCGCTCCGACCGTGCCGGAAAACGACGCCTGACCTGAGACGTTCTCGGACGCGACCAGCGAACTGAGAAGGTCGAGGCCCGCGCCACCATACTGCTCAGGGATGTCAATTGATAAAAGCCCAAGCTCGCCCGCCTTCATCAACAACTCGCGATGAACTGCATAAGACTTCGATTCAATCTCTGCTTCGCGCGGGAGGACTTCTTTTTGAGTGAACTCTCTGGCCGTCTGTGCGATCAATTTATGCTCGTCGCTGATGTCTTCGGGCGTAAAAACATCTTCCGGGCTATGGTCTTCGAGGATAAAGCTTCCGCCCTTAATCACGTCTTTGGTTTCTACAGTCCTGGTCATGTCTATTCTCCTTTAATGTGTCGGATGCCGACCTTTATAACAGTTCAAAAATTCCAGCAGCGCCCATGCCGCCGCCCACGCACATAGTCACCATGCCATAGCGCGCCGAACGCCTGCGCATCTCGTTCAAGATTGTCGCGGTCAGTTTTGCGCCGGTGCACCCCAGAGGATGCCCGAGCGCAATCGCGCCGCCGTTCACGTTCAGCTTGTCCTGATTAATGCCGAGTTCTTTCACGACCGCAAGGGCCTGCGCCGCGAACGCTTCGTTCAATTCGATGACGTCTATCTGATCGAGCTTGAGACCGGCGATCTTCAGCGCTTTCGGAACAGCGGCCACGGGGCCTATGCCCATGTAATCGGGCGACACGCCCGCCGTTGCATAAGCGATGAGCCGCGCCAGCGGTTTCAGCCCAAGCTCGCTTGCGCGATCTGCAGACATGACAACTGCCGCCGCAGCGCCGTCTGACATCTGCGATGAATTGCCAGCCGTAACAGTTCCGCGAGCGTGAAACGCAGGCCGCAGTTTTCCAAGCGCATCAACCGAAGTGTCTGCGCGCGGCCCTTCATCCGTCTCGAAGACCGATTCTTTGACGGCGCGTTTGCCTTTCGCATCAAGCTCTACTGTCTTGACGTTGAGTGGCACAATCTCATCTTTGAACTTGCCTGCGTTGATGGCTTCTATTGCCTTTTGATGGCTGCGAAGCGAGAACTCGTCCGCCTCCGCGCGCGAGATCGAATATTTCGCGGCGAGGTTTTCAGCCGTCAATCCCATGTTCAAGTAGTAGTCGGGCCAGGTGTCTACGAGTGTCGGATTGGGCACGATTTTGTTGCCGCCCATCGGAACCATGCTCATCGTTTCAGTTCCGCCCGCGACTATGCAATCAGCCCATCCGCACATCACGCGCTCTGCCGCAAACGCGATGGCCTGAAGTCCAGACGAACAGAAGCGATTGATGGTGACGGCAGCCGCTTCTTTCGGAACGCCCGCAAGCCACGACGCTTGCCGCGCTACATTCATCCCCTGTTCGGCTTCGGGCATCGCGCAACCTAAGATGACATCTTCGACCATTTCAGGCTGCAAACCCGGCGTCTGTTCGATCACCGCTTTGATACAAGCGCCAGCCATGTCATCGGGCCGCGTGTCTTTCAAAACGCCGCGCGGGGCTTTGCCTACTGCTGTTCTCAACGCCGAAACTATCACTGCATCTTTCATACTTCTCTCCTAAATTTGATCCGTACTTCTTACGAATAAAATACAAAACGTTATCAGACGGAAATACCGGTAAACCGTCGGCTAATCAGTTCCGCAACGGCTTGCCAGTCTTCAGCATGTGCTGGATGCGTTCCTGAGTCTTGCGCTCACCGCAAAGCGAAACGAACGCTTCGCGCTCAAGGTCGAGCAGGTATTGCTCGCTCACAAGAGTTTTATGCGTCAGGTCGCCGCCCGTGATGATGTGCGCAAGCTTTCGCGCAACGTGGCCGTCATACTCGCTGATGAAGTTGCCGCGAATCATCATGTGAACCGCAAGCTTGATCGTAGCGAGCGCGGATTCACCCAACACGGGAATATTTGTTTTCGGGTGCGGCGCTGTGTAGCCTTCGCGCACCATCGCAAGCGCTGTCTGCTTCGCGTCTTCGATCAAGCGGTCGCGGTTCATCGTGATCGGGTCTGTCTCGCGCAGGAAACCTATCTCGCGCGCTTCGACC
>DATEKX010000479.1:0-4493 GCA_035277165.1 Blastocatellia bacterium
GGGAGACAACTCGCAGTTGGAGATAGAGTTGATCAACCCGATAGCGATGGAGAAGGGGTTGAGGTTCGCGATACGAGAGGGAGGGCGAACAGTAGGAGCAGGGACGGTATCGGAGATCATCGAGTAGGGAGAAGGTGAAACCGGCTCCCAGAGCCGCTTTTAAGGCTTGTGAATCATTGAGCGGAGATTGAAATAATATGCTGAATGAAAAGATAAGAATCCGGCTGAAGGCGTATGACTACCGCGTGCTTGACCAGTCAACTGCTGAGATAGTTGATACGGCCAAGCGAACGGGTGCGCGCGTGGCGGGTCCCATCCCGCTGCCGACGGTCAAAAATAAATACACCGTGCTGCGCAGCCCGCACGTAGATAAAAAGTCGCGCGAGCAGTTTGAAATTCGAACTCACAAGCGGCTCATGGACATTCTTGATCCGACACCGCAAACGGTTGACGCGCTGATGAAGCTCGATCTCCCGGCGGGCGTTGATGTCGAGATCAAAGCCTTCGGCAAGGACCACAAATAAGAAAGATGAATGCTGAATGATGAACACGGGATTTCCGAGTTCATCATTCACAGTTCATAGTTCATCGAGAGTTGCTATGGTCAACGGAATAATAGGTAAGAAGTTAGGAATGACGCAGTTGTTTTCGGACGACGGCAGTGTAACGCCTGTGACAGTAATAAAGGCTGGCCCTTGCATCGTCGTTCAAAAAAAGACCGTCAACACGGATGGCTATAATGCCGTTCAACTGGGGTTGGTCGAAGATAAAGCGCCTCGTCGAGTCAACAAACCGACCGAGGGCCACTTCAAACGTGCTGGCGTCCCTCCCACTCGCGTGCTGCGCGAGGTTAGAGTTGATACGGGCGATGAAGCGACCAATGTTGGCGACAAAGTGCTTGTTGACATCTTCAACGAGAACGATCTGGTCGAAGTGATCGGCAAGTCGAAAGGTCGAGGGTTTGCAGGATTCATAAAGCGTCATGGCTTTCACGGCGGACGCGCCTCGCATGGCTCGATGTTTCACCGCGCGCCCGGCGGCATTGGCGCATCGGCTTATCCTTCGCGCGTCTTTAAAGGCACTAAGATGGCGGGCCACATGGGCAACGAGCGCAAGACGATCAAGAACCTGCGAGTTGTCGCCGTTGATGCGGAAAACAATCTGCTGATGGTTCACGGCGCAGTGCCCGGTCCGAACGGCGCGTATGTATTGATTAAGAAAGCACAATGAAGAAATGATGAATGATGAATGATGAATGCCGTAATGGCTCGTCGTTCATCATTCATCGTTTCCGACGATGGAGCGTAACAATGCCTGTTGTGAAGGTGAAAAATCTGAAGAACGAAGAGGTGGGCGACCTGGAGTTGTCGGACGAAGTGTTCGGCGCGCCGCTCAATAAATCGCTCATCTACGAAGCGGTCAAGAGCTATCTGGCCAATCAGCGAGCCGGAACCTCTGCGACAAAGACTCGCGGCAACGTGAGCGGTTCGGGCAAGAAGCTCTGGAAGCAGAAGGGCACAGGCCGCGCGCGAATCGCATCAATCAGAAGCCCGCTATGGAAGGGCGGCGGAAACGTGCACGGGCCGCAGCCGCGCGACTGGTCATACAAGATACCGAAGAAGATGCGGCGCGGCGCGATTCGCTCTGTGTTGTCTGAGCGGCTGCGCGAGGGCGGCATAATCATAGTCGAGAATTTCGAGCTTCAGTCGCATAAGACAAAAGATTTCGTGGCGGCGCTTGCAGGACTGGGTCTTGATCGCCGGACGCTTATCGTTGATGCGATTGATAACGATAATCTCGCGCTCTCGTCACGCAATTTGCGCAATGTTACGTGCGTTTCGCCCAGTGGCGTAAACGTCTATGACCTGCTCACGCACGAACAGCTTGCGATTACGCGCGAGGCAGCGAGCCAGTTGGATAAGCATTTGAGCAACAAGTAGGAGAACAGCTCACATGAAAACTATTTGGGATGTTATCAAAGGGCCTGTCATCACTGAGAAAGCTCTCACGATGAAGGACGAACCCGAAGCGATGGGCCGCACGGGCAATGATCGCCAGATGCTCACGCTCAAGGTTTCTACGGGCGCGACCAAACTTCAGATCAAGCGCGCCGTCGAGCAGATATTCGGCGTAAAAGTCGCCAGCGTGCGCGTCGCCAACTATCAAGGCAAAATGAAGCGCGTACAGAGCAGGCGCGAAACAGGTCGTCGGCCCGATTGGAAGAAAGCTTACGTCACGCTCAAGAGCGGCGAGAAGCCGATTATGTACGAAGACGCAATCTAGAGATTTGAGGAAGAGATGGGAATTAAAAAGCTCACACCTACATCACCGGCCAGACGGTATCAGACTTATCTCACGCGAGAAGAGGTAACGACTGACCGCCCATACGAGCCGTTGCTTGCGCCTAAGAAGCGCATATCTGGCCGCAACAACGACGGCCACATCACCATGCGTCGTCGCGGCGGCGGCAGCAAGCGCCAGTATCGCATCATTGATTTCAAACGCGATAAATCGGGCATTCCGGCCAAAGTCGCCACTATCGAATACGACCCGAATCGCTCGGCCAACATTGCGCTGCTCAGCTATGCGGACGGCGAGAAGCGTTACATCATTGCGCCCGTCGGATTGAAAGTCGGGCAAACGGTTGTTTCAGGCCCGGAAGCCGACATCATTTCAGGCAATGCGCTCCCGCTCAGGTTCATCCCGCTTGGCACGACAATTCATAACATCGAGTTGAGGCCGGGCAAAGGCGCGCAGATGGTTCGCGCAGCAGGCGGAGCCGCACAGCTTGTCGCTAAAGAAGGCGATTGGGCACAGTTGAGGCTGCCGAGCGGCGAGATTCGTCGCGTCAACATCGAGTGCTATGCGACGGTCGGGCAGATAGGCAACATCGAACACAGCAACGTCAGTCTGGGCAAGGCCGGTCGCACTCGCTGGCTCGGTCGTCGCCCGAAGGTTCGCGGCGTGGCGATGAACCCTGTTGACCATCCGCACGGCGGAGGCGAAGGCAAGACTTCGGGCGGTCGCAATCCTGTGACTCCATGGGGGCAGCCCACTCGCGGATACAAGACTCGCAATAACAAGCGCACGGATAAATTCATCGTGCGCAGAGGCAAGAAATAGTTTCCGGCAACCGGAAACCAAAAACTAGAAACTGAAACGCTATGGCAAGATCAATTAAAAAAGGGCCGTTCGTTGACGATCACGTGGTCAAAGCAGTCACGAAGATGAATCAGGCGAACGAGAAACGAGTTCACAAGACCTGGTCTCGTCGTTCGACCATATTGCCTGAGATGGTGGGCCACACTATCGCAGTCCACAACGGGAAGAAATTTATTCCGGTCTACATTCAAGAGAACATGGTCGGGCACAAGCTCGGCGAGTTCTCGCCGACCAGGGCGTTTAAAGGCCATCCCGAAAAGAGCGATAAGACCGTCAAGAAGGGTGGAGGCAAATAACCCATGAAGGCACGCGCAGTCGCAAAATATATTAAAGGCTCGCCGCAGAAAGCTCGGCTCGTCATTGATCTGATTCGCGGACGCAACGTCACCGAAGCGCTCGCGATGCTCAAGGGGACGAATAAGCGGGCGGCTGGACCGATTGAAACGACTTTACGCTCGGCAATAGCGAACGCAGAGCAGAAGGCGGATCAACTTAACGTCGCAATTGATGTTGACGCTCTGGTGGTCAGGACCGCGACCGTTGATCTCGGCCCGACGAAGTACCGCCGCCGCGTTCGGCCTGCTCCGATGGGCCGCGCCTATCGCGAGCGTCGCTGGCAAAGCCACATCACCATCGAGGTGGAGACGGGGAAAGAAGAATAATTATGGGTCAGAAAGTTCATCCGTATGGTTTCAGGCTCGGATTCAATCGCGGCTGGCATTCAAACTGGATAGCCAAGCGCGATTACGCAGACCTGTTGCACGAAGACCTCAAACTCAAAAAAGAGTTGAAGGGCAGATTCGCAGGCGCGGGCGTTTCGCACATTGATGTGGAGCGCGCCGCCAACAAGCTGAAGATCATTATCCACACCTCGCGTCCGGGAATCATCATCGGTCGCAAGGGCGCGGAGATTGACAAGCTCAAGCAGGAGATCAAAGAGCGCACGGGCCGCGAGGTCTACGTCAATATTCAGGAGATTCACAAGCCTGAATTGAACGCGCAGCTTCAGGCAGAGCAGATCGCGCAGCAGCTTGAGAAGCGAATCGCATTTCGCCGTGCGATGCGTCGAGCGGTCGAAAACGCTCAACGCTTTGGCGCGCAGGGAATCAAGGTGCGCGTGTCGGGTCGCCTGAACGGAGCTGAAATCGCGAGAAGCGAATGGTATCTGCAAGGACGGTTGCCGCTGCATACGCTGAGAGCCGACATCGATTACGGCTTTGCGGAAGCGCACACGACGTTCGGCGTCATCGGCATCAAGGTGTGGATCTACCGCGGCGACGAGCTGACCGCGCGCCGCGGGCCGCAGGCAAAACGGCAGTAGCACTGGTGAA
>DATEKX010000480.1:0-13310 GCA_035277165.1 Blastocatellia bacterium
TCTGTTCTTAGGAACAAGAGCCGATAACAACAGAGATACAGCCCAAAAAGGTCGTATCAGAAATGGCGAGCGTAAAGGCAGCAGACACCCGCAAGCGATACTCAATGAGGAAATCGCAAAACGAGTTTTGTTTCTATGGCAGAGCGGCATAAGACCCACTGAAATTGCGCGAACGCTAGGTTATAAATACTCAACCATTTCAAACATTCTCTATGGCCGCGCTTGGCAGCACGTACAAAAACAGGCTGCTTAACAGAGAGCTAAAAATGAAAGCTACCGGAGGTTATTTAACGGTGATAATCGAAGGTGGCTTTCTCTTATCTGTTCAATTCCCATAGAGCGCAAATAGATTTGAGTAGTTTGAATGTTAGTGTGGCCTAAGATTCTTGAGAGGGTGTAGAGGTCGCCGCCACGCCTTAGAAAGTGAATGGCGAAGTAGTGTCTGAGCGTGTGAGGACTGACACGCACACCCTTAATACCCAAACGCTCAGCAAGACTTTTCATATCGCGGCGTAAGTTGTCATACATGTACTTGTTGCCATTTCTAGATGGAAAGAAGTATTGATGTTCGTGCATACGGCCCCATCGCCAGATAATTTTGCGAAGCTCACGCGAGAATGGAATGATGCGCTGCTTACTACCTTTTCCAGTGACGACAATTAACAGGTCATCAAAGTTTATATCATCTCGCTTGAGGCTTAGAGCTTCATCGATTCTGATGCCTGTATCAATGATGGTAGATAGCAGAGCGTAAAGCCTCCATTGATACCATCCTTTGGGCTTCCACTTGATGATTGCTTTAAGCTGGTTATCGGAGAATACCTTTAATACCCTCTGTGCCTCTTTAACCTTCTTAATCTTGAAGTGTTCAGCCGTGTACTCGTTTTCATATAGCCAAGTAAAAAAAGCGTTCATCCCTCTAATGTAGTTGTTAGTTGTTACGGCTGATATTCCAGACTGGCGCATTCCAATGACAAACTCATTTAGAATCTGTTTTGAAAGTTTGCTCACATCACCGCAGACATTCTTGAATGCACGATATGAGTAGTCATACCAGATAATCGTGTTGTGACTTACACCTTTAAGATAGGTCTTCTCTCTTTTGAATTGGTCAAATAAGGTATTCAGCACCATAGAAATTCCTTCCTGCAATGCGTTGGCTAAACGAAAAGTAGCCAAGCAAACGCTCAACAGTTATTGAATTTCTTGTAAGTGATTGATTTTGCAGGAAAGTAAGCTAGGGCTGGATTCGTAGGCAAACGCTCTATCCGGCTGAGCTACGGGCGCATATGCGACACTGTTGAGAACAACGCCAAATTGTCAAAGGCTGATTATCGCAAACGCTTGCGAAGAGTGTCAACCATGCCACTTTCAATAAACAATCAGCTAGCATTCTCCGCTATCGAAGTTGCGCGTAATGAATCAGCAATGGTAGATAGTTAAGAATGCAACAAACCACAATAAATAATATCCCGGAGAGCTTTCCTTACATTATCCAAAATCTCAAAGCCGTCTACGGCGTGCCACAATGCGAGCCTGATCTTGACCCGCTCGATGTGCTGATTCATACCATTCTCTCGCAATCTACTACTAACGTGAACAGCCAACGCGCTTTTGAAAGCCTCAAGCAAAGATTCCCGGACTGGGAAAGCGCCCGCCGCGCTCGCGTCACGTCAATAGAAACGGCGATAAAATCAGGCGGACTCGCGCGGCAGAAATCTATCAGGATTAAACAACTTCTTAATGAAATCTATGAACGGCGCGGTTCGCTCGACCTCACGTTTCTGGCGACTGCGCCGATTGAAGAAGCTACAGAATTTCTTTCAAGCTTCAAAGGCGTTGGCCCTAAAACAATCGCTTGCACTCTGCTTTTCGCATGCAATCGCTCGATCTTTCCGATTGATACTCACATCTTTCGCATAGCTCGACGGCTCGCGCTGATACCGGAAAAATGCTCCGATGAAGAGGCACATCGCTTGATGACGGCGATGATCCCGGATGGTCGCTTCTACGAAATTCACGTGAACATTATTCGCCACGGGCGCAAAGTCTGCCGACCGCAAAACCCGCTCTGCGAACAGTGCTGCCTGGTCGAATATTGCCACTACTACGAAAAGAATAGCTGATTTCATGCAGGTAGCTTTCGTGTGTTAAACTTTTCCGTTATGAATACGGCTGGTGAGCTCCGCATAGGCAACATTAAGATAAGTCCGAACCTCGTGCTTGCGCCGATGGCTGGCGTTACCGATTCATCTTTCCGAAGGCTTATCAAAGAACTCACAGGCGTCGGCCTGATCGTCACTGAATTCATCTCGGTTGAAGGTCTCACGCGCGGCAATATGCGGACTCATCGCATGATGAGGTTTTTGCCCGAAGAACGCCCGCTCTCGATTCAGATATTCGGCTACGACGATGATCGCATGGTCGCTGCCGCCGAAATAATCGAAGAGGTCGGCGCGGACATCGTTGACATCAATTGTGGCTGCCCTGCGAAGAAAGTTGTGAAGGGCGGCGGCGGCTCCTCTCTGCTCAAAGACCTGCCGCAACTCGAAAAGATTTTACGCCGCGTGCGCAAAGCCGTTTCGATTCCTTTGACGATGAAGATTCGTACGGGCTGGGATGATTCTTCGATCAACGCAGTCGAGGTCGCGCGCATAATCGAAGACTGCGGCGGCGACATGGTGGCCATTCACGGTCGCACGCGAACACAAGGTTACAGCGGTCGCGCTAACTGGGACATAATCGCTTCCGTGAAGCGCGCGGTCTCGATTCCTGTGATCGGCTGCGGGGATGTAGTTACTGCCGAACAGGCTGTCGAGCGGTTTAACGAAACAGGCGTTGACGGGGTGATGATAGGTCGCGGCGCAATCGCCAATCCGTGGATATTCCGACAGACTGCCGAATTGATGCGCGGCGACCGACCTCATCAGCCGACTCTTTCGGAAAAGCAACAAGTGCTGCATCGCTATAACGAACTGCTGCGCGATGAAATGCATGAGCGCGGGCTTGCGGGCAAGCTCAAGCAGATGTGCGGTTACTTCACTCACGGGCTTGCAGGCGGCGCGCGATTGCGCGAGCGCGTCTTTCATTCGCAGACCATTGCTGAGATTTATGAACAGATAGATGAATACTTTGGCTCGATGATAGAACGCGGCGTCCCGCCCGACGCGCATAAAACGCGCGAAGTCGAATCCTTCGTTGACCCCCATCCTCGCGACCCGAAGTGCGCCGAGTTCACGCGCACGGCTCCTGTCAGTTGATCACTTTTTTCTTGCGCTCGACAGGCGACCTACTCTTACGATTGCCCGCGCAATCAGATCAGCCGCAACCGAACCTATTGTCGTTACGTCTGATTGCAACTTGCCTGTCGAAAGCGCGAATATCGTGTCGCCGTCAAACATGGTGTGAATCGGTTTAATAGCTCGCGCCATTCCGTCGTGAGCCATCACAGCGACTTTTCGCGCCTCAGCTTTCGTCAACCGAGCATCGGTCGCTACGACTGCAAGCGTAGTGTTTTCGATAGCCGAAAACGCGCGCGGCGGCAGCGGCTTTTTCGGTTTCTTATCGCTTTGTGTAAATGCCGCGCTCTCGATTGCGCGCTGCGTATCGAGCCAGCCGCGACCTTTGGGCGAGCGAGCGCCTGCCAGTATTCGCCCGTTTTTCGGATCAATTATGTCACCGAACGAATTGACTACTACGATTGCGCCTACGGTCACATTGCTCGCAAGCTTGATCGAAGCAGTGGCAACGCCGCCCGCTGATGCCATGCCGATTCCGAGAATTTTTCCAACCATTGCGCCTGCGCCGACTCCTACCTGCCCCTCCTCAACTGCATCGCTCGATGCGCGCTCGCAGGCATCGTAGCCCATCGCTGAACAGGGCCGCACGCTCGCATCACCCACGGCTAAATCAAAGATCACAGCCGCAGGCACAATTGGCACATGAGCCACGCCTACATCAAATCCCATGCCGCGCTCTTCGAGCCAGCGCACGACTCCGCAGGCCGCGTCCAGCCCGAAGACCGAGCCGCCCGTAAGCAGAATTGCGTGAACACGCTCGACTAGATTGCCGGGTTCGAGCAGGTCCGTTTCGCGCGTGCCGGGAGCTGCACCTCGCACGTCAACGCCCGCGACAGCACCGTCGCCTTTACATAGCACGACGCTACATCCTGTTCGCGCTTCAAGGTTGTGCGCGTGGCCGACTTTTATGCCGGGAACGTCCGTGATTGAACCTTCAATCGCGCTTTGAGCGCTGCGTAGATTTTTCATAGTTGTTCTATCTTCAGCCATAGCGCACGTATGTTATCGAATCGGACGAGGCTTTTCTACACCGCTGCGCTTCATAAAAGAGCGGCACAAAGATTGCCAATAATCACGCAGCAGGAGGCGGGTTAAGATGAAACGAATAAAACTTGTGTGCGTGTTGGCATTGCTTATTATTACATCGTCTGCCGTTCAAGCTCAGGACAGGGCAATTAACAGCCGTGCTGCAAAACACAACTACTCGCCGCGCATAACAGGCCGCTCAAACAGCATGATCGTAGAAGGTCGCATCACTGAAATCCGCGATGATCTTGTCAGCATCAAAACAGCGCGAGGCATACGCTACGATTTCAGGATTGACGATCAAACAACGACGCTTAACTCAGATGAACTTATTTCAATTGCGACGATGAGTGAAATTACTTTAAGCGTGTCTGATCTCCGCATTACTGATCTAATAGAGATAGTGGCCGAGCGCACTGGCCGCCAGGCTGCTGCAAGAATCATCACGCGTATCGCTTCATCAGGCGATCACATAGCCAGTCGTTGATTCTGTGAACAAATCATTTCGCCTCGTAACTTAAACTTAAGAGGATTGCGACAACGCTTCGTGATATAATCCGGCTGTCGGCGCCCGTGCCGAATATCTCGAAAGTTGAAGCAAGATTATGCATTCGCCCCTTCAAAGCTATTCCAATATGCACATCAAAGGCGGATTGTTGCGCGCGCGCTTTCTGTTCGTGATAATGAATCACGGCCCTGATATGTGGGCGCGCATTCTGACGAGCCTGTCGGAAGAAGATCGCGCGTCACTGAAAGAAATCATCCTCGATAACTGGTACCCGCTTCGCATCCTGGAAGTGATTGATCGCGCAATTGCTGATGAGTTGGGCGGAGAGCAGGAAGAAATCTTCGAGCGGCTCGGAGAATTTTCTGCCACCAGCAGTCTTTCCGGTCCTTACAGCAGTTTGCTCAATCCTGACATTCACAGCTTCCTGAAGCAATCGGCCATGATTCATCGCTCTTATCAAGACTTCGGCTCCGCCGTGTACGAGTCGTTGAGCGATACGAGCGGACTGCTCACAATCAACTATGAAGAAATTCCGCCTGTGAGCTACTGTTTGAGCGGTACATCTTATTTTAAACATGCCATAGAGCTATGCGGCGCGCGCTCTGCGCGCATCACTCACACTCGCTGCCGGTCTCGCGGCGATGCCGTGTGCGAATTCTATATAACATGGCAACCCTGAGCGAAAAGCGATTGAAATCTACGGCAAAAAGCGAGTATGCTTCCGAGTTCACTAGAATCGTATCCTAATCAAATCTTCAGTGGAACAATCTAAGGAGCAGACTATGAAACGCTTTTGTGTGATATGTCTCGCCATAGCTTTCGCTACAATCGCATTCACTTCCGTTCGTTCGACCGCATCGTTGGCGTATGGCAAAACGCAGTCTCAATCTGTTGCCGCAACAGCCGAAGAGCAAGACCCTGCGCCCGCCGCCGGTCAGGACTTTCCTTTCCGTCGTGACTCCACGCCCGAGATCAAATCTTATGACAAGGTGATTACGAAGGACGCGAAATCTGACGAGGGAGTTTTCACCGTTCATCGCATCAAAGATAAAGTCTATTACGAAATTCCCAAGAGCCAGTTGAACAAAGAATTTCTGTGGGTCAGCCAGATTGCCCGCACCACGCTCGGCGTAGGCTATGGCGGGCAGGCGGCAGGCAATCACGTAGTGCGATGGGAACGACACGGCAATCGCATTTTGCTCAGAAGCATATCCTATGAAGTCGTGGCCGATCAACGACTGCCCATCGCGCGCGCTGTGCAGGCAGCCAACAATGACACGATCCTGCAGTCTTTCTGGATTGAAGCCCTCGGCAAAGATGATGCGCCGGTCATTGATGTGACGAGGCTCTTCACCACAGAGATAACAGAGTTCAGCGCGAGAACCCGGTTGCGCGCGCGCGGATTCGATTCTTCGCGCTCCTTCATCGAGCGCATAGTGGCATTCCCGGAAAACATCGAGATCGAAGCCACGCATACATTCACTTCGCCGCCCGATGTAAGCGCCTCGCCGTTCCCGCAAGCGCCCAACCCGTTCACTCCGGCAGGGATGCGGCCCGGCAGCGCAACCGTCTTGATGCATTACAGCATGGTTAAACTGCCCGAAAAACCCATGATGCCGAGATTGTTCGACGAGCGCATCGGATATTTCACGGTTCGCAAAACCGACTATGGCGTAGACGAACATCGCGCGCCGCAACGCACTTATATCACGCGCTGGCGATTGGAAAAGAAAGACCCGTCAGCAGCACTCTCTGAACCCGTCAAACCGATTGTTTACTACATTGATCCCGCAACGCCTGCGAAGTGGGTGCCTTACATGAAACGCGGCATAGAGAAATGGCAGCAGGCGTTCGAGGAAGCCGGATTCAAAAACGCCATCATCGCGAAAGAAGCGCCGACCGTTGAACAAGACCCTGACTGGAGCGCAGAAGACGCGCGCTACAGTGTGATTCGCTGGCTGCCTTCGACTATCGAAAACGCCAGCGGCCCGCACGTTCACGACCCGCGCACGGGCGAAATTATCGAATCCGATATTCAGTTCTATCACAACGTGATGAATCTTCAGCGCGACTGGTACTTCCTGCAAGCCGGGCCGCTCGACCCGCGTGCGCAACGCTTCCCGCTGCCCGATGATTTGATGGGCGAGTTGATCGAATATGTAGTCGCGCACGAAGTAGGTCATACGCTCGGGTTCCAACACAACATGAAAGCGAGCGCGACTTATCCTGCTGAGAAAGTCCGTGACCGCGAGTGGCTCAAGAAGATGGGACATACGCCGACCTTGATGGACTACTCGCGCTTCAACTACGTCGTGCAGCCCGAAGATAAAGTCGAACCGGCTGACCTGATCCCGAAGATCGGGCCGTATGACAAGTGGGCTACGATGTGGGGATACAAACCTATCCCCGGCGCGCGCACGCCCGATGAAGAGAAGAAGACGCTCGACGAGTGGGCGCGCCAGCAGGATAAAACTCCGTGGCTTCGATTCTCGACCGCAGACACACGCGGCTCTGACCCCGGCGAAAACACAGAAGCCGTAGGCGACGGCGATGCGGTCAGGTCAACGGCGCTCGGATTGAAGAACCTTGAGCGCGTGTCGAATATGTTGCTCGCGGCGACAGCGCAACCGGGCGAGCCTTACGATGACCTTGAAGAATTATATGGGCGAATGCTCGGCCAGTGGGCGACCGAACTGACTCACGTCACAGGGCTGGTCGGCGGGTTTTATTCTCAGCAAAAACATGGAGGCCAGGACGGCGTCAGGTTCACTGCCGTTCCTAAGCAGAAGCAGCAGGAAGCCGTCAGATTCCTCAACGACCATGCGTTTGCAACGCCGACGTGGGCCATCAAACCTGACGTGCTGCGCCGCGTAGAGCCTGCGGGCGCGCTCGACCGCGTGAAAACGGCGCAGATGCGCGTGCTGAACTCATTGATGAGCAGCGCGCGATTCAATCGTCTGGTCGAGCAATCCGCGATTGATGGCGCGGCGGCTTATCGCCCGTCCGAATTTCTTGAAGACGTGCGGCGCGGAATCTGGAACGAACTGGAAGCTCCGACGATTCGCGTTGATGCATATCGTCGCAACTTGCAGCGAGCTTACATTGATTTGATGGCTGATCGCTTGAACGGTCGCGCGCCTGTGACAGACGATCAGCGCCCGTTCATTCGAGGCGAGTTGCGCTCGCTCAGTCAGGTGATAGCCCGTGCGCTTCCGCGTGCGACAGATAGAGAAGCGCGGATGCACCTTGAAGACGCGCGCGATCAAATTGCGAAAGCGCTTGATCCGAAATTCGCGCAACCTCAGCCTGCCGCTGCGTCTGTGCTTCCGTTTGGAAGATTCGGCGAAGGCGAAGACAACACTATGGTTTGCTGGCCCGATTACATAGTGCGACGTTCGCGCGATTAGTTGATAGGTTTCGCGCGAACGTGACTTCGCGCGAAACCATTTCCCTTTTGGTAAAAAAATGAGCAGCGACAAATTAGCCCAGTTTGCCAATCAAAAATATCTGAGCCTCGAAACCTACAAAAAAGACGGCACAGGTGTTCCCACCCCTCTGTGGTTCGCACAAGAGGGCAGAGTGTTTTATGTCTACACGCTCGCAGGCGCGTGGAAGGTGAAACGAATTCGCAATAATCCGCGCGCCCGCATCGCGCCTTGTGATTTTCGCGGCAATATCAAAGGCGAATGGGTTGACGCGGAGGCTCGAATACTCGATCAAGCGGGATCGGAGAAAGTTCATCGCCTGCTAGATAAAAAATATGGATGGCAAAAAATGATTGGAAACTTCATGAGTAAGCTCAGAAAATTAGAGCGCGTGGAGATAGCTATTCAGGTAAAATAATAAAGAGACTCAACTATCTATTTATAAGGAAGGGCAGGTAATGGAAACCGAGAAAGCAACTTTTGCAGCAGGCTGTTTCTGGGGAGTGGAAGCGGCATTTCGACAGATCAAAGGCGTATCATCAACAAGGGTCGGATACGCGGGAGGCTCGTTGGAGAACCCCACTTACAGAGACGTATGTTCGGGGACGACCGGCCACGCCGAAGCGGTCGAAGTCGAATATGATCCATCAACAGTTTCTTACGAAGACCTCCTGACGGTTTTCTGGGAGAATCACAATCCAACTACTCTGAATCGCCAGGGGCCTGATGTCGGAACGCAATACCGGTCTGCGATATTTTTTCACGACGCCAAACAGGAAGCCGCCGCGCGAGCTTCAAAAGAAGAGCTTCAAAAATCAGGGAAGTATTCCAGAGACATCGTGACTGAAATCACTCCGGCCTCCGAGTTCTACATGGCCGAAGACTATCACCAGCAGTATTTTGAAAAGCGCGGCGTGTCTCATTGCAATATATGAATCGGCGATAAAACCCTCAAGCTGTTGTAGCGCCGCCGAGTTGGATCATCCTGCGAATGCGTCTTTCAATATCTGGCGTTGCTCCATCTGGTGAATCGTGTGCGAGCCTGTCGCCGTACTCGCGCTCGCTGCGCGGCCTGCATATCTCAGCTTCTGATCTGCCTTCAGCAGCTTCAAAAGTCGCGACTCCATGAAACACCAGCCGCCCATGTTTTCTGGCTCTTCCTGTACCCAGACAATGTCTGCGGCGCTTGCGAACTTGTTCAACTCGTCGGCAATCTGTTTCTTCGGGAACGGATAGAACTGCTCGACGCGCACTATGGCTGTAACGTCGTCAGCGAGCTTCTTTCGTTCGGCCATCAGGTCGTAATAAACCTTGCCGCTGCAAAACAGGACGCGCTCGACATTTTCGGCGTTCATCTCTTTATCCGCGATGACTGGAAGGAAGCCGCCCGATGTGAACTCGGAAATCGAAGACGCGGCTTCCGGCAATCGGAGCAGACTCTTGGGCGTTATCACTATCAAAGGCTTGCTCGCCTTTTGCAGCGCCTGCCTTCTGAGCAAGTGAAAATATTGCGCGGCGGTCGTGCAGTTAACTACCTGCATGTTCTGTTCGGCGCAAAGCTGCAGGAAGCGTTCAAATCGCGCGCTCGAATGCTCTGGCCCCTGACCTTCATAACCGTGTGGTAAAAGCAACACGATGCGACTTGTCTGATTCCATTTCTCTTCGGCTGACGAGATGAACTGATCAATTATCACTTGCGCGGCGTTTACGAAATCACCGAACTGAGCTTCCCACAAAACAAGCGTTTCGGGCGCGGCCACGCTGTAGCCGTACTCGAAGCCGAGCGCGCCCGCTTCCGACAACGGGCTGTCATAGATTTGAAACTTCGCCTTTTCCGGCGCGAGCTTTACGAGCGGCGTCCACTCTTCGCCCGTCTGCGTGTCTGTGAAAGCCGCGTGACGATGGCTGAACGTGCCGCGCACAGTGTCCTGACCCGACAAACGAATGGGCTTGCCTTCGATCACCAGCGACCCGAACGCAAGCGCTTCGGCAGTGCCCCAGTCAACCGCCGCTGCGCCGTCAACCATCTTCGCGCGTCGCGCAAGCAACCCGACTATTTTGGGATTGAGGTTGAACCCGCGCGGCACGGTCGTCAGCGTTTGAACGATCTCGCGCAACTCTGCCTGTCCCACGCCCGTTTCTATCACATCAACTGATTCAGGCTCAGGCTCAGGCGTGAGGAGCGCGATCTCTTTGCCCTGACGCGCGACGATCTCTTTCGCGCCGAGTTGCGCGTTCTCGTAACGGCGCATTCGCTCTTCTATAAGTTGAGCGACTTCTTCACTGGTCATCACTCCTTCGGCAACAAGCCGCCGCGCGTAAAGCTCGCGCACGCCGGGATGCTCTTTGATTCGCTGGTACATTACGGGTTGAGTATACGTCGGCTCGTCGCCTTCGTTGTGGCCCAAACGACGGAAGCCTATCACGTCAAGCACAACATCTTTCTGAAAATGACGACGGTAATCGAGCGCGATTTGAAGCACATTGTAGGCAGCTTCTACGTCATCGCTGTTGATGTGGAAGATTGGAACCTGAATCATCTTCGCTATGTCTGTGCTGTAAGTCGAAGAGCGGCCCTCTTCGGGCGGAGTCGTGAACCCAAGCTGATTGTTGGTGATGATGTGAATCGTCCCGCCCGTGCGATAGCCGGGAAGTTGCGAAAGATTCAATGTTTCTGCGACAACGCCTTCGCCCGCGAACGCCGCATCGCCGTGCAGAAGAACTGCGAGCTTGGTTTCGCGCTCACCGTTGCTGTCTTGTCGAGCGCGCACAACGCCTTCAACCACAGGGTCAACGAATTCGAGGTGGCTGGGATTCGGCGTGACTGTAAGCTGCACTTGATGCCCGTCGTCAGTTTCGCGCACACCCGCCGCGCCCTGATGATACTTCACGTCGCCTTGATCGTGCGGGAAGCGTGGATGGATAGAACCTTCAAAGCTTGTGAATATGCGCTCGCAGAATTTGCCTATCACGTTTGCGATGACATTCAATCGCCCGCGATGCGCCATGCCGATTGTTATGTCGTTTACGCCGCTCGTGGCTGCGCGTTCGATCAGTTGATCGAGCAGCGCGATTACAGTTTCGTTGCCTTCGATTGAAAATCGCTTCTGGCCTAAATATTTCGTGCCAAGAAATTTTTCAAACAACTCGGCTGAGATCAACTTCCAAAGCATTCGCTTTTTGGTTTCAACCGGAATCGCAGCAGGCTCTGATTCGACGCGCGCGCGAATCCACTCTTTCTCTTCCGGCCCTGAGATGTTTCGATATTCGACGCCGACCTTGCTGCAGTAATAACGCCGCAGGCGGTCAACTATCTCGCGCAGCATCGCCGTCTCCGTGCCGCCTAAGCCCCCCGTGATGAACTGGCGATCAAGGTCCCAGATCGTCAGGCCATAAGTTTCGAGGTCGAGTTCCTTGTGATACTGGACTTCCTTCCAGCCGAGCGGGTCTATGTCGGCGACCAGATGACCGCGCACACGATAAGCATTTATCAATTCGAGCACGCGCGACTGCTTTCGCACTTCATCGCGATGACGATCTTCGCCGAGTATCGCCGGGTTGATGTCAATCGCCCAGCGATAAGGACGGAAAGCTATGCCGAGGTCGGCGAATATCTCGTCATAGAAATCGTGCTGGCCGCGCAGCATCTCGTCAATCAAAGCCAGAAACGCGCCCGACTCTGCGCCCTGCACTATGCGATGGTCATAAGTCGAAGTTATCACCATCACTTTGCTGATTCCTAAACGCGAAACGGCTTCGGGCGACATCGCCTGATACTCAGGCGGGTATTCAATCGCGCCCGTTGCGATGATGACCCCCTGACCGGACATCAATCGCGGGTTCGACGCGGTCGTGCCTATTGTGCCGGGATTGGTGAGGCTGACTGTTGTGCCTTGAAAATCCGCAATCTGAAGCTTGCCCCCGCGCGCGCGACGAACTACGTCGTCGTAAGCATTGAGCAGTTGATTGAAGGTCATTCGGTCTGCGCCTTTGATATTCGGGACAAGCAAAGTGCGAGAGCCGTCTTTCTTCGTTACGTCCACTGCTACGCCGAGATTCACCTCGCTCTGGCGTATGCGGTAAGAAGTTTTATCCACGACCTCGAACGAGTCGTTGAGCTGCGGATAAGTCTCAAGCGCTTTGATGATGGCGCGCGCGATCAAGTGAGTGTAAGAGACTTTGCGGCCCGACGTTTTGAGATGCTGATTGATGAGGCGGCGATTTTCGTCAAGCAATTTGAGCGGTATCTGTCGCTGTGAAGTCGCAGTCGGAACCGCGAGACTCGCTTCCATGTTTTCTGCAAGTCGGAGCGCGGGGCCGCGTATTGGAATGCGCTCGACCGTTTCGGCCTGAGGCGCGACTGGTTGCGTTTGCTGCGCGGCTGGCTGCGGTGCTGGTGCAGGAGCTTGAGGCGCGGGGGCTTCAACGGCAGGCGCGACTGGTTGCGCGCCCCAGTCGTAAGTCGGCTGGAGCGCGCGCGAAGATTGCGACGCTTGAGCCGGAGCGTTCGCCTGCACAGAAGTCTGGTTTGCGGGCTGGCCGTCGGTGAAAAGTTCATCAAAGTACGAACGCCATTCTCCGTCAACCGAAGCAGGGTTGCGCCTGAATTGCTGGAGCAGTTCGCTAACATAATCCGCATTGACGCCGAATTCGTCTGCTATGAGTTGATCGAGTTCGGCCTGATTCATTTGCCTGGTAGTTGTCATGGTCTTTTCCTCAATAGCGTCAATCATACAGTTTAATGCTCAAACAGTGGGGAAACAACCGTCGCGCATGACTTGTTGTTCGGCTGCAGACGCAATAAACTCTTCATTAGTTGAAAGCGATTGATTTGAAGAACTTGATACTGACATCATCGTACAACATAAGCGAATCTTTAACTCTATCCCGTTGGGAGAATCAATAGTGAAAAAGCTTTTGCCAGTCATCTTTCTGTTAGTTGCGCTGTCGGCAAGCGCCGTGGCGCAGGCTCCGCAGACCGTGCGCCAGGAATCATTCGATAAAGTGTGGCGCACGGTCAAAGAGAAGCATTTCGACCCTACGTTCGGCGGC
>DATEKX010000481.1:0-4175 GCA_035277165.1 Blastocatellia bacterium
TATGCGTTTCGCAGACCAACTCGCTCTTTTCAGCCGACGCATGGAACAACATCACTTTCACGGCGGGCGAGGTCAAAGACCCCAAACGCAATATTCCGCTCTCGCTCGCTTTCGGCACATTCCTTGTCATAGGGCTCTACCTGCTGGCAAACATCGCTTATCTGGTGACGTTGCCGTTTGAAACCATTCAAACGGTGCCGAGCGACCGCGTGGCTTCGGCTACGGCTGATGTCATTTTCCCAGGCGCAGGCGCAAGGATTATGGCCGTGGCGATTATGATTTCGACCTTCGGCTGTAACAACGGTTTGATTCTGGCGGGCGCGCGAGCTTACTGGGCAATGGCGCGCGACGGGCTCTTCTTCAAATCATCAGGCCAGCTTAACGGCGCGCACGTTCCTGCGTGGGGACTGGTGATTCAAGGCATCTGGTCTGCGCTTCTCGTATTGCCGCGCACTGTGAAAACCGACCCGGTCACCGGGGCAGTCGCCTACGGCAATTTGTACGGCGATCTTTTGACCTATGTAATCTCTGCCGCGCTGATATTTTACATACTGACGATTGCCGGAATATTTCGCCTGCGGAAAACGCGCCCCGACGCCGAACGACCATATCGCGCATTCGGCTACCCAGTCATTCCCGCGCTCTACATTCTGGGCGCGGCGGTGATACTGATTGTGCTGTTCAGCTATCAGGCAGCAACAACCTGGCCCGGCCTTGTCATCATCGCTACGGGCATTCCGGTTTACTTCATCTGGCGAAAGGTCGGTGTGCCTTTGCCGGAACACGAAGATTAAATGTTCGAGCAGGGCTTGTCCCTGTCCCTACAAATTTCGCGGAGGATAAAGAATGGCGAGTCAACTTTTCGCAAGAAAACCACTCCATGTTTTGCTTGAGGAGATGAAGGGCGAGCACCGATTGAAGCGTGTGCTCGGCCCCGTGCAACTGACGGCCCTCGGAGTCGGCGCAATCATCGGCGCGGGCATTTTCGTCGCCACAGGCGCGGCAGCCCATAACGTCGCCGGGCCAGCATTGACGATGTCGTATGTCGTCGCTGGAATCACGTGCGTGTTTGCCGCGCTCTGTTACGCCGAGTTCGCCTCGATGGCTCCGGTTGCCGGTTCGGCCTTCACATATGCTTATGCGACGCTTGGTGAAATGTTCGCCTGGATTATCGGCTGGGATCTAGTGTTGGAATACGCTGTGGGGTCGGCTACGGTCGCTAACGGCTGGTCGAGTTTCTTTCAAAGCCTGCTTCCGAAGATGGGCATTCATTTGCCCGCTGCGCTCGCCAGCCCGCCTTTTATCTATAATGCCACATTGGGACACTTTGAAAAGACGCATGGCATCGTCAACCTCCCTGCTGTGATAATCGTCCTTATCGTCACCGCCATTCTAGTCAAAGGCATTCAAGAGAGCGCCTCTTTTAATGCCGCGATGGTGGGCGTCAAGCTCGCCGCCGTGCTGTTTGTGGTGCTGGTGGGCGCATTCTTCATCAACTCTGACAACTGGACGCCCTTCGCGCCTTATGGATGGGGAGGATTGAATCTCTTCGGTATGCACATCTGGGGCGAGTCGGTCGGCGGCAGGCCAGTCGGGATGCTTGCCGGTGCGGCGATCATCTTCTTTGCCTACATTGGATTCGACTCGGTCTCGACGCACGCCGAAGAGGCCAAGCGGCCAAATCGCGATGTTCCGATTGGCATTGTCGCGTCCCTGCTCATCTGCACTGTGCTTTACGTGCTGGTCGTGACAGTGCTGACCGGGATGGTGAAATACAATCAGATTGACACCGGAGCCGGTGTTTCGATGGCCTTCCATTCCGTCGGCCTGCAATGGGCCGAGGTCATCATCGCGTGCGCAGGCGTCGCAGGCATCACATCGGTGCTGCTGGTTATGATGTTGTCAGCGCCGCGCGTCTTTTTGGCAATGGCGCGCGACGGGCTTGTTCCGCCGAGTTTCTTTGGCGCTATCCACCCACGATTCCAAACCCCCTATAAGAGTACGATTCTTATCGGCATTTTCGTGTCTATAGCCGCAGGGCTGCTGCCAATTGACGCGTTGCTTGAGATGACCAACATCGGAACTCTGTTCGCCTTCACGGTTGTCTGCACTGCCGTGCTCATCATGCGCAAGACCAACCCCGAAGCGGAGCGCCCGTTCCGCTGCCCGCTCGTCCCGGTCATTCCAATACTCGGCATCATCATGTGCCTGGTGCTGATGTTTTCGCTGCCCTGGCCGAACTGGCTGCGCTTGATTGTCTGGCTTGCAATCGGGCTGGTCATCTACTTCACCTACAGCCGACATCATAGTTTTATGAAAGACTACCTCGCACACGAAGTCGCCAAGCACGGGATTTCGCCCGGCGGTCAACTGGTTGATGATGTCAAGGACAAAGACGACGCTCATCCCGACAAACACAAGTAACCTCATTGACGGAAGGCAGCAGGTAAACGTTTACCTGCTGCCTTCTGACTGTAGACGCGCGAAGGTCAAGGCGCGCTGCAAACCCGCACAGAAGTTGACGCGCGTTCCTGACCGCCGCTAGAATGATTCCACGTTGGCAACAGCGATCTGATCTTTGAGGGGATGTGGCGGAACAGGCAGACGCGAAGGTCTCAAAAACCTTTTAGATTAACTCTAGTGTGGGTTCGATTCCCACCATCCCCATTTCAGAAAGCAGAAGGCAGTAAAAGTAATTGCTTTCTGCCTTCTACCTTCTACTCGCTACCTTCTGCCTTATGAAAAAATCCGAAATCAGTTTTGCAATTATCCCAAGCTCGGCTGTTTCGGAAACGACTCTCAAGATTTGCCTCAAGTGCGCTTTCGACCTCTTCACAAAACAACTCAAGCTTACGCCGCGCACAGCTTATAGCGAACTCAAAAAGCACGTTCCCGAAGAAACAGATTTTACGGGCGCGACTACAGTCCGGCCTCACTTCTTTGGTGAAGAAGGACTCACACATTGCCCTTATTGCAACGGGGCGAAGCGATGGTTTGCCGAATTTCGGGCAGTCAGAATAGACGCGCACTCTTCGTTCGAGAAGGAGCGAAAAAAGCTATGGGCTGCGCTCAAGAAAGACCCTGACCATTACACGCTCTGGGCGCCGGATCGCACCTCGATGCAAATATTTTCCGAGTGGCTTGAGCGATTGAAACGCGCGATTGATTTCGACGACGACCGCTGGCTTCTGGAAGTCGCCGTCGCTCAAATCAAACGCTCTGAGCCGTCGAACAAATGGGAAGAGGTTCTCAAGAACGGAGTGCGCCGTGTGCAGCTTTCCAGACAGGTCGAAGGCGAGTGGCAATATGAAAACGGGTGGCTGTACATATCGCCCGCGCTTTACGGCGACGCGCTGATGATTCAACATCTGCTGTCGCGTTCGCAACAGCACGGCGGGCGCACGTTTGAAGGAAAGCTCACGCTGCAGGAATTTATGCGGCGGCTCAGGCGCATAGGTTATTTTCAAGCGAAAGGCATCGAGGCGAGCGACCTTTATGAAGAATTCGAGCAAGCGATTGCCCGAATAGTTGATTCAGGCCCCACCGCCGTGTACTATGCCGTTGATCGAAATGATTATCTTGAAAAACTGAAAACAGTTTACGAAAAGAAGCGCGACAAATGAAAATCAAAATAGCATTGCTTTTAATCGCGATAGCGATTATCACGGCGGCCTCGGCTGCCGCTCAGGACACGGCCCAATCAGGATTTGCGATCTCGCTGAAGAATGGCAGCAACGTGCGCGGGCGCACACTTTCACGCGATGAAACGACAGGCAAGCTGCGGCTCGCGATGAGCGAAAACAGTTACGCGGTCATCGCGCCGGAAGACACAGTATCCATACAATCTCCATCGGGCGCGGCGGATTCGATCAGCATCAAGTTGAAAGGCGGAAGCGAGTTGCGCTGCAAAGAGTTCGCGCTCAACGGCGAAGTGGTAGCCGTCAAGCTCGGCACAGCAACGCGCGTTGAAGTTCGCTGGAATGAAATCGAATCAATAAGCTTCGCGCCGTAATGTTTCTTGTAGCTCCGTAGGAGCGACCTGTCTATAGCAACAATCGAGCAAACAATTTGTAGCTCCGTAGGAGCGACCTATTACTTCTGAGGTCGCTCCTACGGAGCTACAAAAAACATTACGAATGCTGAAGCTATAGACAGGTCGCTCCTACGGAGCTAAG
>DATEKX010000482.1:0-5760 GCA_035277165.1 Blastocatellia bacterium
GAAACAATTCCTGCCATCCGCCTTCATAGTAATCATTATGCGGCCCGGCAACGCGCGGGCTTGAAGCGAGAAAGTGACCGCGCTCTCTGAGGCCGACTCGCGTGCGCCACATGAAATCAACATCGCGCGGTTTGTATAAAAACTCGTAGATGTCAGTGCCTTTGTCAGCGATGATCGTGACGCGCAGCTTTTCGTTTTCGAGCGCGACCGAGCGGTGGCCTTCGTAAATGAATTCCGTGACGCGACAGCCATAGTTGCGATTGTTTTGATATGTCTGATAGTTCATCGTTTTGCCCGAAGATTATCACGCGCCGCGCGCGCTTGTCAGGTTGAATCAATAGCCGTGCTATGCGATAACTCGAAAGGATGAGTGAAAGGAAAAAAGTAGTAGTGCTGTTGAGCGGCGGGCTTGATTCAACAACTGCGCTTTGGGTTGCTAAGAACGAAGGCTACGCGATCTATGCTCTGTCGTTTCGTTACGGGCAGCGGCATGTGATCGAGCTTGAAAGCGCACGCCGCGTGGCCGCATCCGCAGGCGTTGAAAAACATCTGATCTTGGACATTGATCTTCGCGCAATAGGTGGCTCTGCACTCACGGATGAGATAGTAGTGCCCAAAGAGCGTTCGGCTGATGAAATGTCGTCAGACATACCTGTGACTTATGTGCCCGCGCGCAACACGATCTTTTTGTCATTCGCGCTGGCATGGGCTGAAACTCTCGGCGCCGAAGACATCTTCATCGGTGTTAATGCGCTTGATTATAGCGGCTATCCTGATTGTCGCCCGGAATACATTGAAGCATTCGCTTCGATGGCGAACCTGGCAACTAAAGCTGGCGTCGAAGGCAATATGCAGTTAAAGATTCACACGCCGCTCGTTGCGATGACGAAAGCCGAAATCATCAAGAGAGGGTTAGAGCTAGACGTTGATTACTCGCTCACGCATAGTTGTTATGACCCGACGCCCGACGGTCTTGCGTGTGGCAAATGCGATAGCTGTTTGCTCAGGTTGAAAGGGTTCGCGGAAGCTGGCGCGCGTGATCCGTTGCGATACGCGCGCCAGTAAGTAAACCTACTTCCCTTCCTGCGCAGATTTCTCGCCCCATATCCACTGGCTGAACCATTCGTAGTTGTGCTCCATCACTGCGCGGTGCTGGCGAGGCTTGTCTATGCCGTGACCGAAGCCTTTATAGACGATCATCTTTACGGGCACGCCTTTGTCTTCGAGCGCCTGCCTGAGTTCGTAAGCATTCGGAATCGGCACGCGACGATCAAGCTCGCCGTGCTGAATCAGCGTTGGCGTTTTGGCAGTCTTCACGTAAGAGATGGGCGAAGTCTTCTGATAAATTTCAGGGTCGTCCCACGGCGTTGCTTTCAAATACTGTCGCGTGAATGGATGAATGTCTGTGTTTACATAATAGGTCATCCAGTTTGAAATGCCCGCGCCGACTGACACGGCTTTGAAACGATCGCTCGTCGTCGTGATGAACGCAGATATATATCCGCCCTGACTCCAACCCATCGCGCCGACGCGGTCACGATCAACCATGCCTTTTGCGATCAAATAATCCACGCCTGAAATCACATCCCAGTAATCGCCTACGCCGAGATTGCGCACGTTCAGCGAACGAAACTTTTCGCCGTACCCGGCTGATCCCCGGTAGTTGGGCCGCAAGATCAAAGCGCCTTTCGCGGCAAACATCTCCACAGGATAGTAGCGGTCGCCTCTGAGAGTAGGCGTATCAACTCCCGTTGGCCCGCCGTGAATCACGACAAGCAGCGGGTATTTTTTCGACGGATCAAAGTCTGCGGGCTTGATTAAAACGCCTTCAATCGAAGCCCCGTCCGTTGACTTCCATTCGATTACTTCGCGAGTAGCAAATCGAAAATCTTTCAACTGATCGCTCATCGCTGTCAGCCGCCGAGGCGAAAACTGCTTCATATCCGAGACACAAACTTCCGGGTAGATGTTCGCTCCGGCTGCGACAAAGGCCAACTGTTTGAAATCGCGCGTGAATGAAAACTGCGAAACGGCGATATCAGCCGGGTTGCTCACTCGCTCAACAGCTTTTGTTGTCGGGTTCAATCTGAACAAGTGCGAAGAGGTTTTTTGCTGGCTCGCGAAGTAAATGCCATCCGGCGACCAGTCGAGCAAGCCCGGCGATTCGTCGAAGCTTTCACTGAGTACGCGCGGCGTGCCGCCTTCCGCCGGAACTACTGCGATGTATGAATTCGCATAGTAAAAAAATTCGCGCGCGTTCGATGTTTGATACGCTACCTGCTTTCCATCCGGCGACCACACCGGGCTTGAGTCCGGCCCTTTCGTATCAACTATCTTTTTAATCGTCTTATCGCTGACGTTCAAAACGTATATATCGCTCGTGTCGGATGAACCGAGATCAGGGTCTTTCGCTGCGCTAAAAGCGATGCGCGTAGAATCAGGCGACCACGCAAAGCCGCCGACCGTGAAGTTTGTGCCTTCGGTCAGCCGCGCAGGCTCCGCCTTTTTTTCTTTGATGTCGGCGGGCACTTCTATCATCCAGAGTTGTGTCATCGTGTAATCGCCGCTGACGATTTCAAAGTCGCCGTATTTTTCTTTTCGATCTTTTTTGGCTTTGCTGTCAGCTTCGACTGCTGTGAAGGCAATGCGGCGACCATCGTGCGACCAGTCGAATCCGTTTACGCCGGTTTCGACGCTGGTCAACTGCGTCGCCTCGCCGCCCGCAGGAGCTATGAGGTAAATTTGCCGCTTGCCGTCGCGGTCAGAGATGAAAGCGATGCGCTTTGAATCTGGCGACCACGTAGGAGCAGAGCTGGACTTTTTGGCGTTCGTCAGTTGATAGCGTTCGCCTGTTGCGACAACGACTATCCATATTTCATTCTCGAATGCGTTATCTTCCCAGTTCGTTTCTTGAACCTGATAAGCAATATAACGACCGTCTGGTGAAATGTGCGGGTTTACAGCGCTTTTAAGATTGAGCGATTGCTCGATTGTAGGTGTCTTATTCGATTGAGCGAATAGAGCAGATGCAAGAGCCAGAATTAAAGATGCGGTGAAAACTATTTTCTTCATAGCGGTGATCCTCTCAGGTTTAAGAATTATATGTGGACGGAAATATAGCATATTGCGCGCGGCGTGGCATCGTTATTTGACCGCACACAACAAAGAGTGAGACCATAATTAATATTGAATTGATAAAGTATTTTGCAAAGGGAGAACAGATGAGCATAGACAGGGACAGGGTAAGAACACAGGAAGATGAAAATGAACCTGCGCCGATTGATAAAATCGAAGAGCGCGTCCAAGCTGAAATGAAGCGTATCGAAGGCAGCGCCCAAGAGCGCGCGGGACAGGGAATGCAGGATGAAGATCTGGAAATCGAAGGCCGCAAGCTTAAAGAGGAAGGCGAGAAAGAATTAAAGAAACAGCAAAGCGATCAGTGACCGCAACCGCATATTGCTGTCATCAGTCCAGCATATCAAGCGCTTCTTGAATTTCATTTCGAGTCTTCTGGTCGCCTGCTGCTGTGGAAGCATCAAGTCCCTGGCGATAAGCTGCGCGAGCGTCCTCGATTTGCCCGAGCCGCGCGAGAATGCGGCCCAGATGATAATAGGCCGCGACGTAAGCCTGATCGCGCGCTATCACTTCCCGAAGCTGCGAGATGGATTCAAGCTCGCGCTTCTCCTTTTCAAGTTCCAGAGCGAGAGCATAGCGCGAGAACGAGTCTGCCGGGTCTGCGGCAACAAACTCTTCCAACATCTCTCTGCGAGTTTTCATCAACTACCCTGTGGATAACTGATTGACTAGTTATGTGAGGCTACAGGCGCGAGCGCGCAGAACTTGAGCGATTCAAGTTCTGCGGCTAAATCAGTCGTGGTATAGACGAGTAGCGTGCCGGTAGAATGCGCCAATCAAAATGAAAAGCGCAATCACATACACTGTGGCTAAAAAAGAAGTTATCGCCAAGCCCGGCCCTCCGGTTCGCTTTTACTAAAATCAAAGCAACTGGCAAGCACGCGACCTGACCGCTTTTTTCAATCACTCGGCGCTCTCTGACTCTACTTTCGCCGGAGCTTTCACAGGTTCGGCGGCAGCAGATGCTTTCGCAGAGGCCGCCGCTGCTGCGGCTCTTGCGCGCTCGCCGCGCGTATCGCGCTCGCGGATGCGCGCTGCTTTGCCGCGCAGTTTGCGCAGGTAGTAAAGCTTCGCGCGGCGCACGCGGCCACGGCGCACAAGGTCTATGTGATCAATGACGCTTGCGTGAAGCGGGAAAATGCGCTCGACTCCGACGCCAAAGCTGGTCTTGCGCACGGTGATGGTCTCGCGCACGCCGCTGTGTTTGCGCGCGATGACTATGCCTTCAAAAGCCTGTATGCGTTCCTTATCGCCTTCTTTAATTCGCACGTGAACGCGAACCGTATCGCCCGGCTGGAAATCAGGAATACCATTGCGTAGCTGACGATCTTCGACAGCCTGTACTACTTGATTCATGACACTTACCTCATTCTTGTGAATGATGAGCGATGAATTAATCAATCATTCATCATTCATCGTTTCTTTATCAATCTCTTTTAAAATTTCTTCAATCTCTCGTCGCTCGGCATCATCAAGCGCGCGGCCTTCGATCAGGTCAGGCCTTCGCTGCAAAGTTTTCTTGATGCTGCGCCGTCGCCTGAAGCGTTCAATCTGCGCGTGATTGCCGCCCATGAGCACATCGGGCACCTTCATCCCGCGATACTCGGCTGGCCGAGTGTAGTGCGGGTAATCGAGCAATCCTGCCGAGAACGATTCGCGCTCGGCTGACTGATCGCACCCGAGCGCGCCCGGTATCAGTCTCGTCACAGCGTCCACTACAATCATCGCCGCTATCTCGCCGCCCGACAGCACGTAATCGCCAATCGAAACTTCATCATTTGCCAGATGCTCGACGACACGCTCGTCAATGCCTTCATAGCGACCACAGATCAAAACCACGCGCTCGTTTGCGGCAAATTCTTCTGCTATGCGCTGGCTGAACAGTCTCCCCTGCGGCGACAGCAACACAGTTCTGACATCCTCCGCAGAATGCGTGATGGCTTCGACCACGCGAAACAACGGCTCTGGTTTCATTACCATGCCAGCGCCGCCGCCAAACGGGCGATCATCCACCTGCCGGTGCCGGTCGTGCGTGTAGTCGCGCAGGTCGTGAATCTTTATTTCGATCAAGCCTGCCTCGACCGCGCGGCGAATTATTCCAAACTCAAAGACCCCGCGGAATATCTCCGGGAAAATCGTTATGATGTCGAACCGCATGATAAGAATTGAATCATTGAGGCATTGAATCATTGACTCATTCTTCAATGTATCAATGCCTCAATGATTCAATTCCAGGAGTCCTTCCGGCGGATTGATCGTGATGCGTTTGGCATCCACGTCAACCTCTGTGCAAATATCATTGGCGAATGGCACGAGAATCTCGCGCTTGCCTTCGCCTTCAATCACCAGGAGGTCTGTTCCACCTGTTCGCATCAATCGCGTCACGATTCCAATCTTCTCTCCGGTAATCGCGATGACATCCGCGCCCACTACCTGGTATTCATAGAACTGGTCTTCTTCAAGCTCTAAGCCGTCGGCTTCCGAGATGACCAGGCAACCGCCGACCAGTTCTTCAGCCGCCGTCATCGTGTCGTAGCCCTCGAATTTCAAAATCACCCGGTCTTTATGAAACCAGTGATCCTCAAGCGCGAGCGCGAGCCTTCGTCCGTCAGGCATCAGAACAGT
>DATEKX010000483.1:0-6456 GCA_035277165.1 Blastocatellia bacterium
GAAGGAAAATCAACAGGGCTTGGCACAGCGCCGGGAATTACTGCGAGCTTCGCTTTCTTTTCCCCGAGCGTCGGCAGCGAACGAAACAAACCATGCGTGTAAGGATGTTTCGGCTTGTCGAATAACTCGACCGCGGGCGCGTACTCGACCACCCGGCCCGCATACATCACCGCCACGCGGTCGCATGTCTCTGCGATCACGCCCAGATCATGCGTGATTAATAATACTGACATGCCAAGTTCGCGCTGAAGCTCGTTCAACAGATCGAGTATCTGCGCTTGAATCGTAACATCGAGCGCCGTTGTCGGCTCGTCGGCAATTAGCAGTTGAGGGCGACAAACGAGCGCCATTGCGATCATCGCTCGCTGTTTCATTCCGCCCGACATTTGATGAGGGTATTCGTTGAAGCGAGTTTCAGGCGACGGGATGCCGACTCGCCTGAGCATCTCTATAGCCATATCTCGCGCTTCGCGTTTTGATTTCTTCTGGTGCTCAAGTATCGCTTCCGTGATCTGCCGTCCGATTTTCATTATCGGGTTGAGCGAAGACATCGGCTCTTGAAAGATCATCGAGATCATATTCCCGCGCACGCGGCGCATCGCTTTATCATTCAACGCGAGCAGGTTTTCGCCTCGAAATCTTATCTCGCCTCCGGCGTACCGAGCCGGGGGCGCGGGCACGAGTTGAAGTATTGAGTATGCCGTAACGGATTTGCCGCAGCCAGATTCGCCCACAAGTCCGAGCGTCTCGCCTCCATTAATGGAAAAGCTCACGCCATCAACAGCTTTCAATATGCCGTCGTCGGTGTGGAAATAAACGCGCAGGTCGGAAACATCAAGGAGGTTTTGGGTTTTAGATTTCGGGTTGTGGATTTCGGTTTCTGCAATCATGCGCGTGATTTCAATTTGAATCTTGAAGCATGGATCATCGTTTCTGAGGCGCAAGGATGTCGCTGGCAAGATGAATCTGCTGTTGTCCCTGATCTCGCACGCGGCGGGCAAGGTCGCCTAGCTGTTCATCTTTATCCTGAGTCGCGAGTTTGATGACCATAGGCAAATTGACGCCCGTCACTATCTCGACCGACGCCTGACCGAGAAAAGTCGCCGCGAGGTTTGTGGGCGTGCCGCCGAACATATCGGTAAGCAACAGCACTCCGCTTCCAACATCAACTCGCTGTATCGCTCGCTCGACCTCTTCTCGCGCCACATCAACATCGTCGTGCCAGCCGATAGAGACCGCCGTGATGTGATGTATCTCGCCCACGATCATTTCAGCGGCAGAGACCAGTTCGTTAGCCAACTGCCCGTGCGTTACTATGACTCCACCAATCATACTTTATATCGCTGCTCGTCTTTCGCTATGTCGCGGTGAACGACTTTGGTTTTATATCCTTGTTCACCCAATCGTTTGGTCAAAGCGTCAGCCACCATCACCGAACGGTGGCGGCCTCCCGTGCATCCAACGCCCACCGTCAGATAGCTTTTACCTTCGCGCTGAAAACGCGGCAACAGATACGCGAGCAAATCAACGAACCGCGCGATGGTGTCTTCGACCTCGCTCTGCGATTGCAGATACTCTATCACAGACGGGTCGCGACCGGTGAATTGTCTTAACTCAGGAACGAAATGTGGGTTAGGAAGAAACCGGACATCGAACAGCATATCCAGTCCGCGCGGCAATCCGTGCCTGAAGCCGAATGAAGAAATCGTCACATTCAACTCCTTAGCTCCGCCTTTTTCACAGAACCGATCTTTTATCTCATCGCGCAGCGTGTGGACCGTGTGCTCGGAAGTGTCTATGACGAAATCTGACCGGTCGTGTATTTCAGAGAGCAGTTCGCGCTCCTGCCTTATAGCCGCTACCACATCTTGATCGGGCAGCGGATGAGGCCGCCGGGTTTCGCTGTAACGGCGCAGCAACACCTCTTCGTCCGCTTCCAAAAAAAGCACGATCACATTGACGCCTTTGCTGCGCAACTCCTCGTGAATTTGTGGAAACCTGCCGAGGAATTCGCGCGAGCGCACGTCAACTACAAAAGCTGTGCGATCTATCTCGCTCGATTCATCGCAAAGGCGCACAAAGGTCGGGATGAGTTGTACGGGAAGATTATCTATCGCAAAGTATCCGAGGTCCTCGAATGCTTTGAGCGCAGAAGACATCCCCGACCCGGAGACGCCAGTGATGATGACGACCGATACTGGCATAGAGTTAGATAGAGGTTAGGCGACAGAGGCTGGAGATCAGTTGCAACGGGTCAAGTCGTATCTATAGCTCATCATTTATTACTGCGCTCTGATCTCCGGCCTCTGACCTCTGCCTCACGGTTCGATCAAACCGAAATTGCCGTCCGTGCGATTGTAAAGCACGCCTATGCGGTTCGACTCCGAATCGCGAAACACGATGAACAGATCATCCGAATCAGTCAACAACAGAGCCGCTTCTTCGGGCGTCATCGGTTTGACGCGATAGCGGCGCGCGAGGATTATGCGCGGAGCAGAGGGCGCGGCTTCTATCTCGCCGCCCGGCACTGGCGCTACTTCCTTAAGCGGTGCCCGCTCGCGCTTTTTGGTCTTGTATTTATCTTTGACCCGTAGCGCTTGCTTTGCGACTTTTGCGGCGGCGGCTGTGACTGATTGCGAGATGTCGCTGTTTTCTCCCACTGCTGTGAAAACGTTGTCGCGCCAGTAGACCACGATCTCCGTGCGCTTGCGGTGCTTCTCGGAAGAGACCGTTACGTGCGCGCGCATCGGCGTAGAGTCCAGCACGAGGTCGAGCTTCCCAAGCTCTTTTCGCGCTAACTTTTCGACCGATGGAGGGATGTCAATGTGGCGACCTGTGAACTCGAATTCCATTTACTCGTCTCCCTTGATTGAGTATTAAATGGCGCATTATTCGCTGCGCGAGGCGTGATTGCGGATTGCGGATTTGAAGATCATTTGCCAATCTCCGTCAGGAATTCAAACCCCGGATTGCGAATTCTTCAAAGGGTCCACGGCTTTTTAAATCCGCAATCCCAAATCCGCAACCCGCAATCAATTAAACTATGGCGCGGCGTTCGCGCGAGCCGGGTATTCGCATCTGATCGCGATACTTGGCAACTGTGCGGCGGCTCATTTTTACGCCCTCTCTGGCCAGGCGCTTGGCTATTTCATCATCAGTGATGGGATGGTGGGGGTCTTCCGCTTCGATCATTTTCTTGATATGCAACTTCAGCACGCGCGTGGAGACATCTTCGCCGCTGTCGCTCTTCATGCCTTCGGTGAAGAACCTGCGCAACTCGTAAACGCCCTGCGGCGTGTTCACGTATTTGCGATTGACCACACGCGAAACAGTGCTGAGGTGCATGCCTATGTCTTCGGCCACATCCTTTAACATCATCGGCCTCAGATGTTCGATGCCGTGATCGAGGAAGTCCTGCTGGCGTTCGACTATGGACTGGCAAACCCTGTAGATCGTCTGGCGGCGGTGCTCGATGTTTTTGAGCAGATCGACCGCAGAGCGGAATCGCTCTTTGATGTAATCGCGCGTCTCTTTCGACGAATCCTTTGACTCCATCATCTGGCGATACGTGCGGTTTATCCGAAGATGAGGCATGCCCTCATCTTCAAATCGAATCACATATCCGTCGCCCACTTTTTCAATCGTCACTTCGGGAACTACGGGCTGCGCTTCTTCCGCCGAATACTTGCGACCCGGTTTCGGGTCGAGCTTCTTGATGATCTCCATCTCTTCGAGCACCTGCTCAAGCGGCACGCCGAGCGTCTTTGCAAGCTCAGGCAGCTTGTGCGTTTGAAGGTTCTCGAAATGATCCTGCACCATCTTGGCTGCAATGCGGTCGCCGAAACCGTAGTAGTCGAGTTGAATCAAAAGCGATTCGCGCACATCGCGCGCTGCGACTCCCACGGGGTCGAGTCGCTGAACTATGTAAAGAGCCTGCTCGACCGTCTCAACCGGCCACGGCCCCATTGCGGCTATCTCTTCGACGGTTGCGTCGAGGAAGCCTGTGTTTTCGTCTAAGTTTCCTATGATCGCTTCGCCAGCCGTGCGCACATCGTAGGCTATTTCGGTCAGGTGAAGCTGCCAGATAAGTTGTTCATAAAGCGACTGGCGACGCGTCAGCATGTTCTCGAAAGAGACATCGTCTTTCGCTTCGTACTCGTGCGTCTTATAGCCGGGATCAAGATACTCTTCAAACGTCGAGCCGAAATCAATCTCCTGAAAAGAATCCCGCTCTCGATCAGGCTCGACGTCCTGATCCATCGTTGAAGTTTCGGCTGGGCTTGTCGTCGCGATGTTTCCATCATCCTGCGGCGTGAAATCGGCTGCTGGCGGAGGCTCTGAGGCGGCCTCGCCCGGCTTGGTGTAATCGGCTGTGGTAGCGTCAATGGTTGCAATGTCATCAGCGACTGAAGAACCTTCATCAGATCCCTCGCCCGGCGCTACTTCATCCAGCACGGGATTGGCGGCCAACTCAGTCGTGACCATATCGGCGAGTTCGAGCTTGGTCATCGCCAATAGCTCGATTCGCTGCCGCATCTGCGGCGTCAATACTAGTCGCTGCGAAAGGCTCGTAGAGAGATGTGGCTTGACTGACATAATGCTTTACAGAAGGAAAAAGGAAAAAAGCAAAAGGGAAAATAGCAGTTCTTCCACTTTGCTTTTTTCCTTTTCCTTACATTCTGAAATTCTCCCCCAGATATACTCGTTTTACTTCTTCGTCCCTCGTTAACTCATCAGGCGTCCCGGCCCGAAATATCTGCCCGTCATTGATTATATACGCTCTGTCCGTAATCGCCAGAGTCTCGCGAACATTATGATCTGTTATCAGCACTCCTATACCGCGTTCTCTGAGTTTCTGCAAGATGCGTTGTATATCAATCACCGCAATCGGGTCAATACCTGCAAACGGCTCGTCGAGCAAGATGAATCGCGGCTCGATCACCAGACACCGGGCAATCTCTGTTCGACGGCGCTCGCCGCCTGAAAGCTGATACGCTTTAGTGTGACGCACATAAGCGATGTCGAGTTCGCTCAACAGAGATTCGAGGCGATGCTCGCGGTCACGCTTTTTGAGCGTCAGCGTTTGCAGGATGAGCATTATGTTTTCTTCGACCGAGAGTTTGCGAAACACGCTTGCTTCCTGCGGCAGATAGCTTATTCCCTGGCGCGCGCGCAAATACATCGGAAGCCGCGAAATATCCTTTGAATCGAGTAGTATTTTGCCGCTGTCGGGTTTCTCAAGCCCCACGATCATGTAAAAGGCCGTCGTCTTGCCCGCGCCGTTTGGCCCAAGCAGTCCTACGATCTCGCCCTGGCGTATCTCAAGCGATACGTTATTGACGACCGCGCGTTTGCGGTAAGTTTTTTTCAGCCCGTGTGCGCCGAGCACGCTCATTTCTTTGATCGTAGATTTCGTGTTTGCGTCGTGGGAAGGTTGTTTGGCGTCAGGCGGCAACTCGATCAAGGAAACATCTTCTACCATTTATTGCTGGTCAATTCTCTTTTGATTTTGTCAAACGATGAGTTGATTTAACTCGGCCCGCGCCCTGCTGATTTTCAACCAAAATCTTATCATCGCGCCTGTAGAAAGTCAATTGAGTGCCCATCGTAGCGCCCTTCTCAGAATCATCAACTCGCGCAGTTTTTCCCGTCAATACTGCGCGGTCATCGCTTGATGTGTAAGCGAAGTGGTCGCCCGTGCCGCGCCTTCCGGGTTGCGTCAACACGACGTTGCCTTCGGCATTCATGCGGTCAACGTCGTTCGACTCTTTATGCAGGTACACGTCAACTGCCGCGGCTTCTAAACGGTCCGTGCCCTGTCGCGCTTTCACGTTGCCGTCGTAGTGAACCAACCGATCAGTGTCGGAATAATTCATCCGCTCTGCCGTTGCAAAACCCGGAACTACTTCGGGCTTGCTTTGCTTGTCAGACTTGTCTGTGCCTTCGGTTGCAGTCTGTTTGACTTGATAAAGCGCGCTCTCGACATTTCCGATGGCGACCATGCGTTTCTCTTTTTGGTAAAGCTCGATTCGATCAGCCTTCACGAAATTATCGTCCTGCCAGCCGCGCGCGTTTACGGTATAGACGGCCACGCCATCAGCGTTTCGCGCATCAGCTCGTTCGGCTGTGATGAAGACGGGTGATTTCGTGTTCTTGAATGGAGTCGAATCGCCCGTAGTTTCGCGACTGTAATAAGTCGTGCGCACATCGCCGCGAGCGTGCGACTCGTCCTTTTGGCGGTCGTAATCAATCTCGTCGGCCTGCGTGCGCGATTTCGCGTCCCACGCCTGCGGGCGTTTGCCTCTGAGGTTGAGAATCTCTTTCTGCCCGTCGTAGATGGCTCGCTCGGCAACGCCGTTGCGGTCGCCTTCGTTGTATTTGAAATTGCCTTCCTGCGTGACGCGCTCAACATCTTGAGAGTCAGCCAGAAAACTTGCGTCGAGGTGATCGCTGGTC